>JAWOCV010000282.1:0-2681 GCA_046483585.1 Marinilabilia sp. | reverse complement strand
ATTCAAAATGCGGAACCGGTAAGTAGCTTTCTTTATATCTCCATGCCATTCGGGTCTTCCGTTGACCATCATTCGGTCGCCCAAAAAACCTTGCATTCGGGCCATACGGTTGTTTTCGAGATAGACCAGCTGGTTGTTGGCATCAAATCTTCTGTCCTGCAGGGTCAACGGCATATCGTATTCGCCTGCCGGAAGATCAGATTGATCCTCTTCCACAATGAACATCCCGGCCAGACCGTAATAGACCTGGGGGCCGGTAATCTTATCGGGATGAGGATGGAACCAGTAGGGTCCGGGTCGGTTGTTCACCTGGAATTCATATACATATTCTTCACCCCTGTCAACAGCATACATGGGATGCCCGTCCATTTCGGGTGAAATATGCAAACCGTGCCAATGGATCACACTCTCCCGTGGCAGTTGATTTTTAAAGCGTACGCGTACTTTCTGACCCGGTTTCACACGGATGATGGGTCCAATATATGTATCAGCCAGCTGATCAATGGCTCTGTCACTACCGGTTATCATACGTGGCTCATAACTGTACACGTTGGTTTTCTGTCCATCAAGAAGCTGAACGTCCTTCTGGGTTGCCGTTAGTTCAAGGTCGATGTCTGCTTTGAAGTTATTGTTAACCTCATTCTTTGGGAGGGTTTCATTATTGTTTGCAATGGCATCGAATCCCTTTATAAACAAAGGTACACTCAAGGCTCCCAGTGAAGAGACCGAGGCAATCCGGATAAATTTTCGACGTGAAATACTCATTTCTTATCTATTTAATAATGTTGTTGCAATCTTTAAACAATCTGGTTTCCATATAGTTTTACACAAATCTGACAAAAGTTTGTATCATTTTTTGGCCTTTTCAACTTAATGAACATTCTGGCTGTTATTCATAAAACAATGCTAACGAATTTCTAAGCTTCTTTCATTTCTTTTAAAAAATGACGGGTTCTTAATACAGCCTTGGCTCCCTCACCGGAGGCAATGATGATCCTTTTTCCATAGGCATCGGTAACGTCGCCGCAGGCAAAAATCCCGTCCGTATTGGTGCTACAATCTCCATTGATTTTAATTTCACCTTTATCGTTTAGTTCAACAAGATCCCTACAAAATTCGGTGTTGGGCAAAAAACCAACCTGGATGAAAACCCCCTGACAGGATAGAGACTTGGGATTTTTGTCATTATCATTTTCCGGACTGATGTAAACCCCCTCAACCTTATCATCGCCATAGATTTCCAGCACATCATGCTCCTCAATGATGCGGATATTTTTTCGGTTCCTGATTTTTTCAATCTCCATTTTATCAGCAATCAGCCTGCCCTGTGTGACAATAGTCACTTTACAGTGGTTATTCAATAATTCATTAGCTGTTTGTATGGCCGAGTTGCCACCTCCAACCACTACCACTTCTTTTCCTTCGAGCAGGCCAATATCCTGCACCAACTTATAGAATATGCCTTTCCGCTGCAAGCGGTCTTCCCCCTTGATGCCAAGTTTTCTTTTCTTCATGCCCGTGGCGATGATGAGAGCTTTTGAATAGAAATTTTCTTTTGATTTGGTAGTAAGGATAAACCGGTCATTTTGTTTTTCGATTGTAATTACATCATCGATTTTATGTGACAAATAATGATTTTCCAGAAATTGGTCCCTGAATTTATCCACCAGCATCTTGCCGGAAATAAAGTCAAAACCCATATAATTCCTGATTTTTGTGCTGTCAATTGCCTGCCCGCCAATATCATTTGCAATGAAAAAGGTATCGATTTTGGATACCGAAGCGTAAACGGCGGCAGTTAAACCGGCTGGACCTCCGCCAATGATGATCAGGTCGAAATGATGGTTCCCAAAATAATTCCACGGAAGTCTTTTGAACTTTTGCCTGCAACCCTCAGAGCAGAAGTAAAAGATCTTCCAACTGTATTCAACAGAATAATTGTTGCTGTCCACCTTCATTTTGCATACCGGACAATTCCCGGGTTTTTCTGTAGCGGTTAGCTCTTCATGATGGTGAAATTTGTCGCCGTGTTTATATTTGAGGTGGTGGCCATCCTCTTTGCTTTGCTTAATCATAATTTCAAGGTTGGTTTAACTATTTAAAATTGTATTCAATAAAAAGTTTTTATCTTACAATACTTCTCTTATTTCACCGCAATTGGCCACTTTGGGACCCATGTAAGGATTGTTTATATCCTTGCTGTCGGTGATCCAGTAGGCACCTTGGTTATTAAATGCCATCGGGCAGTAGGCTGCGTACAAATTTCCTTCCTGCAATCCGAAGCTTTTTATGGTGCAATAAACGATTTCGGAGATGTGTCCGAAGTAGGAGCGTTTGTTCTCAAGGCCTTCAATATGGCGCATCTCTTCCAGTTTATCCAGATAAAGTTCCCGGTGACTTTTCCATGCTTTGAGCCCTTCTCCTTTAAGCCTGAGCAATTGAATCTTTTGAATCTTTCTGTCCATCAGGGCAATTGCGTCATTCACCGCATTTAAATCCTCTTCGGCCAGGGCTTCCTTAATTTGAAGGTACGCCTCAATGGTGTGTTCCATTTCCTGTTCGGTGGTCTCATCCAACTGATATACCTGATCCAGCAGAACCGCATTGGTGTGTTTAAAATTTTCCTCCAGGCTACGGTGCTGTTCATGCATATCTGCAGCTGTTCCTTTATTGCTTTCTTG
>JAWOCV010000310.1:0-3335 GCA_046483585.1 Marinilabilia sp. | reverse complement strand
ATTCCGGAAAACAGCTACTTCCTGTTCGGCCACATCTTCCAGGTAATGGACCAGGTTGTAGGTGAACGAGTCGTAATTATCGATGACGAGTATTTTCATTGTTTCTTTGTTTTAACGCCGGGACGTGTGTCCACTTTAAAATGTGAATTTTTTTGAGTCAAAATTTTATTTTCATCTGCCTGTAGAGTGTTACCCACTAAAACTCTGTCGCCATTTCAATTGCATTCTTCAAAGCCCCCAGTTTGTTGTTGACTTCCTGCAATTCTTTCTCTTCCACGCTGTCGGAAACCACTCCTGCGCCTGCCTGGTAGAACAGGGTGTTGTCCTTGCTCAGGAATGAACGGATCATAATGGCCTGGTTGAAGCTCCCGTCGAGCCCGAGTTTTCCGATGCATCCCCCGTAATAACCACGATTGTGGGGCTCATATTTGTCAATTAGCTGCATGGCTTTGTATTTCGGGGCGCCCGATAAAGTCCCGGCCGGGAACGTGTCGGCCATAACGCGGGCAATGTCGTTGGGATCGCGAAGCTTCCCGGCCACTTCTGAAACCAGGTGCAAAACATGGCTGTAGTACTGGACCTCCTTGTAAGTCTTGACTTCCACGTTTCGGCAATTGCGCCCCAGGTCATTTCTGGCCAGATCAACCAGCATGACATGTTCGGCGTTTTCTTTCGGATCTTTACCCAGCTCCTCGGCCAGTTTCATATCTTTCAGGTCGTCGCCTGTGCGGCGGAATGTGCCCGCAATTGGGTTGATGGTGGCTTCTCCCTTGTCGATGATCAACTGGCTTTCGGGTGATGATCCCATAAGGCGGTAATTGCCGTAATCGAAATAGAAAAGATAGGGAGACGGGTTGATGTGACGCAGGGCCCGGTAAACATTGAATTCATCTCCTTTGAAGGCTTGTGAGAATTGTCTCGACATTACGATCTGAAAAACATCCCCGCGGTAGCAGTGTTCCTTCCCCCGGGTAACCATGTCCATATAGGTATTGCCGTCAATTGGTGATGCTTCATCCTCCAACGGATTGAAGGTAAAAGAGGGAACAGCCCGGTTCTTTAAAAGTTGCAGGGTGTCATTGAGGTCAGAAGATTCTCCGGGCAACAGGTGTTCGACGTAATATAGCTGGTTGGTAAAGTGATTGAAGGCAATGACTGAACGGTAGAGGTGGTAACGAATGTCGGGGATGGCATGAGAAGCTTCGGGGTTGATGTTGAGTTCCAGGTCTTCGAAATACCGAACCGCATCATAGGCTGTATAACCATAAAGCCCTGATGCTGGGACCGGACAACTTTTTTGATCTTTCTCTGATATATCGAAGCTGTTCATGAAATCCTGCATCAGGGCCGGAACGCTTTTTTCCGCGGGAAGCCGGGTTTCCGAAAGATCCCCGTTGGGGTATCGGAACCTTACCGTATCTTTTTCAACGATAAAATCGGCCATGGGTTTGAAACAGATAAACGAGAGTGAATTGTTGCCGCTATGATAATCGGAACTTTCCAGTAAAATGGTGTTGGGATAAATGTCGCGCAGCTTCAGGTAAATGCTGACGGGCGTGACCACATCCCCCAGGTGGGCCGGGATGCGGCTGCATGAAAGTTGTAGTTTGTGTTTCTTCATAGGTCGGTTTTTTTGAGAAAGTTCATAAAAAAAAGGCTTGCCGGGGTTCGGCAAGCCTTTTCTGATATTGTTCTTCGTCTACAATATAGTTCATGGGCCACTGCCTTCACCCCGTAAGAGGAAGGAAAGAATGACGCCACCACCATATATTGTAAATTGTGTTGTACATGATAAAAAGTTTAAAACTCACAAGCAATTATCCCATGTGCAGGATCAATTGCTTATATTTATATGACTTTTGTTATGTTTTGATGATGCAAGTTTATGAAATGATTTTTAATTATGCAAGGAATTGTTTTGTTTTTTGTTGTTAAGTGAAGATATGAAAAAACTTCTTAGCTACATCATTCCCCTGGATATTAAGCGTTACCATACCGATAAAAATGGTGTCCTGGAGGTGAGCCTGATTGACGGAAAGAAGCGGCTCAACAGCCTTCATGCCAATTATTCATACGGAACATTGCAATCGGTCCTGAAATTGGGTTTGCAGCAAATTAATCTCTCAGGAGTCAGAAATGTATTGTTGTTGGGACTTGGCGGAGGTAGTGCTGTCCAGACGTTGCGTGATGATTTTGGATTTCAGGGGCCTGTTGTAGGAGTGGATATTGATGAGGTAGTGGTCGATATTGCACGGAATGAATTTGACATGAAAAACGACCCGGAGTTGTCTATTGTGTTGGATGATGCCTGCTATTATGTTCGGAACACTAACGAGGTTTTTGATCTCATCATCGTTGATGTTTTCCTGGATGATAAAGTGCCGGCCGCGATTTATGGGTGGTCCTTCTGGAAAAATATTGATGCCCGGTTACATCCGGGCGGGTATTTTCTATTCAATGCTTCTATTGGTCCTTTTCGAAAGAATGTGTTTCGCGGTATAGGTGGTTGTTTGGCAGAAAAATACCGATTGCGGGCCTGCCAATATGTATTGGGAACGAATCATCTGCTTATCGGTGAAAAGATCAAAACCAGCATGTGACCATTTACCTCTAATGTACCGGGATGGTTACCGCCACTTGATCTTCTTCACATTTTTGGTTTTGTTGATGTTTTCGGGCAGGTTATCCAGTATGGCATCTTTGATGCGGTCAATCAATAACTGACGGCTGAAATTCTGATGCACCACGATGCTGACTTCCCTCACCGGTTCAGGCTCTGTAAAGCGGCGGACAAAAGGCTTATCTGCCAGTGAATCAACCGCAAGTTCCGGGACCAGTGTATAACCAATTCCTTTCCTGACCATGGATTTCAGGGCTTCGATGCTTCCGCTTTCGTAGAAGAAGCCGAATGCATTGTTGTTTTGGTTGGCCTGACCACAGATGTCAAGTGTCTGGTTTCTGAAGCAGTGACCCTCGGTAAGCACAAGCACCTTGGCCGGATCGAGTTGTTTGTCCTCTATGTATTCGTTATGCATAAAGGGATGATCGTATGGTGCGTAGAAGAGAAAAGGTTCGTCGAACAGAGGGATTTCCCTGATCTGTCGCTCTTCTGTTGGAGTTACCATAAGTCCGATGTCAATACGATCGTTGTGGAGGGCTTTGAGCAGTTGTTCTGATTCAAGTTCTTCGATTCGCAGGTGAGTATCGGGATTTTCATCGATGAACTGAGGCAGGAATCTGGGAATGAGATATGGTGCCAGTGTTGGAATAATGCCAAGGCGGAATTCACCTTTGATGCTTTTTTGTTCGTTGGAAACAAAATTACGAAGATCAGA
>JAWOCV010000137.1:0-5494 GCA_046483585.1 Marinilabilia sp. | reverse complement strand
CTTCAACTCAGTGAAGATGGAGAAAACTGGGAAACAGTGTGGGTATCCGAAGACGACCTCCCGGTTGAAAACTTTACAGAAGAGCACCTTTGTGAGTTTGACAAGAATTATGAGTCCAGGTTCTTTAAGATTAGAATTTTGAAAACCCGGAACATGAATACTTTCACTCACCTGAGTGAGTTTCGCGTATTCAGATTAGGAGAATCGTCTGTCGACCTGGAAGAGGAAGCAGAAGAACGTTACTAAAAAATAGCTTTTTTTCATAGATTTTCGTTTTTAAGTTAATGAGAGGCAGAGCAACTGCCTCTCATTTCTCTAAAACCTGGCAAATTTTTCCCATACCCCTAATCCGAACCAGAACCAAAAAAGTTTAGTTATTTGATATTCAAACATTTAACGAAGTTTCTTCCAAGAAGAGATCGCTCCAATAACCCCACAAAAGATAAAAAGTAAATGAAGCTCCATACAAACATCACTCATAATTTTTTCATTATTGTTGGTTTCCTTTTTCCGTTTACCTTGTTTTCTTCCGCTAAAATTATAAGTTCTGAGGCTTCTCAGTGCACAAATAACCAAGATAAAAAAGATTGTTGCGATTATAAGCCAGGTAATACCGATGTCTTCCCAAAAGACAAAAAATTGAAAATCACTTCAGGAAACCTCATCCCTGAAAATCTCTTCCAAAACTCCCAGGGAATAGAAAATTCTTTTGATGGAAAAACAAACACGTTTTATCACTCTCCATGGAAAGGCATGGAAAAAGATCAGAACTTAACCCTGGTATACCATATAGACGCATCCAAGCAAGACACACTCCATTACATAAAACTTTTCCCCAGACCGCAGGGAAATAACGGAATAATAAAAACTGCTACTTTATGGGGAAAATCCTCTAGCAAGAAATACAAAAAGCTTGCTGACATTGATGCTCCTAAAAGAAATCGTCCCCTCATCATAAAACTATCAAACCCAATCCCTAACCCCCAAAAGATAAAAATACAGGTTAAAGATGCCTATTCAGGAGACGAAGCCTATTATGTATCGCTTGCCGAGATTGGTTGTTTCATGTCCAACTCTTATATGCCAGATCCTGCGGAACGTTCTCTTTTCACCGGGAATACTTTTTCATCTCTGAAAGAAGGCATTTCGAAAGAAGAAATTTCAAAAATAACAAATCCTTTCATCAGAAACATGGCTCATTATCTATCAGAAAACACTTATCCTCTGGAACAAAGAATGCAAAGCTACGAGCCTTATCGTGATGTCCATGACCTGGCAGAAGAACTCAAAACCAGCACTTACAACCAATTTGAAAACCCTACAGGAATCTATTTTCAAAAAGGTGAAGATGCTGTTCTCTTCGTAAACAAACCGGATGGAGAAGAGATTTTTTTGCGTGTAAAAGATTTTGGTCCTTCAGGCGATGACAATTCTTACAGAGTGAAGGATGGCATCAATGTAATACCGATGAAAGGCAGAGGTAACGGCTACATTAATTATTTTACCGAGAATTTTGAAGAAGGGTCTTCTGCAAAAATCAATATTGCTTCAGGTCAGGTCAACGGGTACTTTGACAAAAACCGCCATACCAATAAAGATGGCATGAAGATTTTGGACAATGCAACCAATGGAATTTTGGATATTGTTGGCGACCATGTTCAGCTGGCTTACAGTGTAGAATCATTGAAAGAAAACAGCTACAAACAACTCCATGATCTTATCAGCATCTACGATAGCATTGTTGGATCACAACAAAGACTCATGGGACTTATGAAATATACCCGCCAACCCGAAAACAGAATTCTGGGAAGAGTTATCTGGGATGGATACATGCACGCCGATGCTCTTGGGGCTGCATTTCATGACAACACAATGTCAACCATCGCCAATCCGGAAAAGCTCAAAAACAATATTTGGGGCCCGGCTCACGAATTCGGGCATGTGAATCAGGTACGCCCTGGCATGACTTGGGTTGGAACCACCGAATGTACCAACAATATTTATTCGGCCTGGACGCAGTATTGTTTCACGCCCAATCAACTCAGGCTTGAACATGAAAATATTGGCGGCACGATAGGCGGAAGGTTCAATGCCTACCTAAACAATGCTTTGGTCAAAGACCAGGAGTGGGGCCTACAGGAAGGTCCGGATACCAACTACGGAGCAAAAGACGGGAAATGGGGCGGAGATCATTTTGTTAAACTTTGTCCTCTCTGGCAATTACATCTTTTTTTCCATGTGGCCGGAAAAGGGAACGATTGGCATCGTCCCAATTTCTGGGCAGATATTTTTGAAAGTGTCAGAAATACTGATGAAAAAGACCTTTCACAAGGCGAACTTCAAATGAATTTTATCAAAAACACCTGTGATGCTGTAGAGTATGACCTGACCAATTTTTTTACCAGCATTGGGATGCTTCAGGAAGTCGATAAGGTTTTTGATGATTACACCTCTGCCCGGAAAATAATTACGTCCGAGATGATAAAGGAAATAGAACATTATGCAGCACAATACCCCTCACCCCCTGTTAACACTATTCAATATATCTCAGGGAATAGCATAGAAGCTTTCCGGAAAACAAAGGAAATAAAAGGAGAATATGGGAAAGGTCTTTCTTTTTCTGACCCAAAAAAAATAAAAGTAAATCATAATGAATGGGAAAACATAACAGTCTTCAAAACTTACCGAAACAACACATTAACCCACATCACAATGGTAGGAACCGGCTCCCCTAACAGAAACGAATTCACCATGGTCCCCTTTCCGGAAGGATCTACCAAGGTTAAAGCGATTTCTTACAACGGAAAGGAGAAAATGGTTTATGATGAAGCCAACTAAAGTTTAAATCCTTAAAATTTTTCGATATGAAGAATATTTTTCATCTATCTATTTATGTTCTATTCCTGGTTATTTCGTTTTCTTCATGCAAAGATGATGATACAGCACCAGAAAATAACAAACTTGAAATTAATGAAGATAACAAAGAAATTGGTTTTGAAGCATCATCAGCCTCACGAAATATCTCCATAAAGACCAACGCAGAAGAACTTGAAGTTGATGCGGCGGATGAATGGTGCAATGCCAGCTTTGACAGTCAAAATAACACATTGACCATTTCTGTTCTTGACAACAAAAACCTTCAGGCAAGAACATCTTTTATTACCATATCGCACGGTTCTTTGTCTGAAAAAGTTGAAATCACACAATTCGGGGTAGAACCCCAGCTGTTTTTGTCCTCAGAGGAGATTAAAACCGACTATGAAGCGAAAACAATCACCATTGATTTGATGTCAAACGTTGATGTTATTCCCAACTGTGAAGAAGCATCCTGGATTACAAAATCAGATAACAAAAAAGGAGTGACCATAGAACCGGTTGAATACTCTTTTGATTTTAACATAGAGGCTCTGCCATCAGATGAAATCAGAGAAGGAACGATATTTTTTGAGCATACGGAAGGCGATTTGGAAGACAGTATATTGGTAAAACAGAGCCTTGTAACATCTGATGATTATAACCCCGAATCCACTGAAGCTTTTGAAGAAGATAAAAAAATCAATGTTCTTTCGGCCACACTTGATCCTTCCGATAAGTTTCACCCAGAGCGGGAAATAGACAAATCAATTGATGGAGACATGAGTACTTTATACCATTCTCCATGGGAAGGTATGCCCGATCAACCTGATATTACGCTTGAATATTCGCTTGACCCGGAGGATGCAGAAGTACTCAACTACTTGGTTCTTCATCCGACTACAAGTGGGGCCAATGGAATCATTAAAACAGCTACCATTTGGGTGAAGACCGAAGAGAATAATGAATATACGAAAGTAGCAGATTTTGAGGCACCAAGAAGCAATAATCCACAAGTGGTTCAATTTGACTCTCCAATTATGAATCCCCGGTCGGTTAAGCTCGTGGTTACAGATGCCTATACACATGATCCCGGAAAATACTATGTTTCACTGGCAGAATTTGAGTGCTATGAAAGCAAATCCTTAAATGCTATTGAAGATGACAAAGCATTTTTCACAGATGAAACATTTTCTAAACTAAAAGCGGGATTTTCCGTTGAGGACATTTCAAAAATATCCAATCCATTCCTTCAAAACATCGCGGCTTATTTGCTCAGCGAAAACTATGACCAGGAATTCAGAGTTCAACATTATAAGGCTTTCCAACCGGTAAATGACCTGGCAAATGAGCTAAAAACAAGTGGTTACAGTCAATTTGAAAATCCGACAGGCATTTATTTTGAAGAAGGAGATGAAGTAATATTATTCGTTGAAGATCCTCAAGATCAAAACATTCACTTAAAAGTAAAAGACTTTGGTCGTTCGGGCGATGACCATACTTATAATCTTCGAAGGGGCTTGAACATAGTCACAATGCAAGGAAGTGGAAATGGTTATATCAGCTATTATACCCCGGATTATGAATTCGCAGACCCCTTAAAAATCCATATTGCTTCCGGACAGGTCAACGGTTATTTCGACATTTCAAAGCATTCCAATGACGATGGGAAGCAACTGCTTGATAATGCTGTAAGTGAAATAATGGACATAAAAGGAGAAAGAGTACAGCTTGCCTATAGCGTCTCGGATCTTCGAAACAATGCAGATGGACGCCTTGGTGATCTTACGGTGGTTTACGACAGCATTATCAGCTCTGAACAAAGAATGATGGGATTATACAAACATAATCGTCTCCCTGACAACCACATATTAGGACGGGTAATTTGGGAAGGATACATGCATGCAGACGGTTTGGGAGCTGCTTACCACACCAGCACGATGGAAATACTTGCCAACCCGGATCGATTGAAAAATAACATATGGGGGCCTGCTCACGAATTCGGCCATGTTAACCAAACCCGCCCTGGTTTTAAATGGGTTGGAACAGCTGAAGTTACAAACAATATTTTTTCTCACTGGTTGCAATTCTGCTACACACCACATAATATGCGATTGGAACACGAAACAATTGATGGAAAAGCAGGAGGTCGTTACACCAGATATTTTAAGGATGCCTTTATCAATAACTACGAATGGGGACTGCAAGGTGATACTTATGGTCCCAATGAAAATGATGCCTGGGGTGGCGATGTTTTCGTCTCTCTCATCCCTATGTGGCAGATTCATCTGTTTTTCCACGTCGCAGGAGAAGGGAACGATTGGCATACACCCTATCCGTATGCGGATGTTTTTGAGGCAGTAAGAAATACAGATGAAAGCAATCTGTCTCAGGGGCAACTCCAACTTAACTGGATCAAATATGTTTGCGATGCAGTGGAACGCGATCTCACAGATTTCTTTACCGACATAGGCATGTTGCAGGAGGTGGATAAAGTGTTCGGAGATTACTCCGATGCCCGCAAAACCATTACAACTTCAATGATCGATGAAACCATAAGTTATATTAGTCAATATCCCAAGCCAGAACTTAATAATACAATTAAATTCATAAGTGTGAATAGCTATCAAGCCTTCAAGCA
>JAWOCV010000129.1:0-5474 GCA_046483585.1 Marinilabilia sp. | reverse complement strand
ATTCAACTCGTCCTATGGGTCTGCGGTTGTTCCCTTCTGCACCGGTCAGATCATCTCCCAGGTCTTCACGTGCTTTTTCGGCTACTTCTTCCAGTTCGGCCACCACTTCGGGATAATGCTCCAATACATTGTATCGTTCACCCGGGTCGCGACGGAGGTTGTACAGACCCTTTTCAAAGAGTTCATCTTCCCGGGCTTTGCCGGGCATGCCGTCATTTCCTGGTTGGTAACCCTCGTAAGTTCTGCCGCGGTGCTGGAAAACAAGTTTCCACTTGCCTTTGCGCACGGACTGAAGGTTGTTTTGGCGATAATAGTAAAGGAATGTCTTTCTGGGAGAATTTTCGCTTTCTCCGGTCATAAGCTTTGAGATATCGATGCCGTCGATTTTCCTTTCCGGCAGTTCTGCTCCCGTGATGCTGGCAAGGGTAGGCAGGATGTCGATGGCGGAAGTCAGTCCGTTGTTGATGCGCCCGCCTTCGATTTGACCTTCCCACTTCATGATGCAGGGGACCCGCTGGCCGCCTTCAAAGGTGGTCCCTTTGCCTTCACGAAGCCCGCCCGAGCTGCCGGCATGATTGCCATAGTTGAGCCAGGGGCCGTTATCGGACATGAAGATGACCAGGGTGTTCTCTTCCAGATCCAGATCTTCCAGGGTCTGGTTGATCTGCCCTACGTTGTTATCCAGCTCCATCATCACATCGCCATATTTGCCCTGGTTTGAAGTGTCTTCAAAAGCGGGTGAGGTAAATAGAGGCACATGCGGCATGGGATGAGCCAGATAGACAAAGAACGGCTTGTTCTGGTTGTCCCGGATAAAATCAATGGTTCGTTGGGTGAAATCGCGGGTGAAGAATCGCTGGTCCGGGTCTTCTTCAATCACTTCATTGTCTTCATACAGGGGCAGGGGTGGATAATAATCCCCGGCCTGCGGGTGGTTAGGCCACATGTCGTTGGAGTAGGGGATGCCATGAAACTCGTCAAACCCGTGTTGCAGGGGCAGGAACTTTTCCCTGTGCCCCAGGTGCCATTTCCCGTAGGTGGCTGTGGCGTACCCTTCTTCTTTGAGCATTTCGGCGATGGTTGTCTCTTCCGGATTGATGCCCACATCTGCGGTGTGATCGAGGGCCCCGTGAAAGCCGATCCGGTTGGGGTAACACCCTGTGAGGAGGCCGGCACGGGAGGCACTGCAAACGGCCTGGGGTGTGTAAAAATGGGTGAATACCACACCTTCGGACGCCATTTTATCCAGATGGGGGGTGTCATAATCGGTGGCACCGGTTAGGGTGATGTCGCCGTAGCCCATGTCGTCGAGGTTGATGAGGACGATGTTGGGGGATTCGGAGGCTTCTTTTTCATTGCCCGAGCAGCTCACAAAACCTCCAACCAGAATTAAAAGCCCCGGGAGAATGGTGCGGAAATTTATGTGCCGATTGAAGTCCTTGAAAATTAATTTTTTAAGGATGAACCCATGCTTCATATGGCTGGGCGGGTTGGGGTGATTGCTCGTTTTGGACAATGATGCTGACATATCCCTGTGTTTTTTAAGTGTAAAACAAAGATTTAATGTACAAAAAATACTGCTTCGTCCGTTAATTGGGAAGGTGTTTGCACCTTAATTTGGTTTTTCCCTTTTTGAAGGCTTATATTTTCCCAGATAAACCGCTCATAATCGTCACCTCCTTTTTCGCCAAAGGATTTTCCGTTGACAAAGAGTTCCACTTTTTCCTGATTGGAATAGACTTTGATTGTTTGAGGTTTGCTGCTTCTCTCTTTTAAACGTTTTTGTGCGATGTGCACCATTGGGGCTTCCGGGTTCCAGTTGGCTTTGTAAAAGAAAAAAGCATCCTTTTTGGTGGAGCGGTCAAAGGTGATGATGCCTTTGTCATTTTTCCCGGGGACTTCCCCTTCTGTCCGGTGAGCTGCTCCAAAATCAAATAAGTTCCAGATAAATGTTCCCCAGAGGAAAGGTCTTTTATCAATGGCTATCCAGTGCTGTTCATGGAAATGGGTTTGCCAGTTCTCGGGGTGCCAGTAGCTGTTGGCATCGGGTTTCTTTAATTCTTCCTGTTGATGATAAATGCTGGCCCCTGCTCCATATTCACTAATGCCAATGGGGGTTTCAGGAAACTTCTTATGGGTTTCATCGGCCCAGTTTCCGACATCTTCAGGCATTCCGCCATACCAGCCAAAGTAAAGATTCCAGCTTATGATGTCGGTTATTTTGTTTAATTCTCCGGAGCGATTACTGGCTGCGGTGGTTATTCGGGAAGGGTCAATTTCCTTGGTCAGGGCATTGAGTTCCCGGACATATTCCACCGGATTGTCCCCGTCTTCTTTCAACTCATTGAATAATCCCCATAAGCAGATGGACGGATGGTTGTATTGCTGATAAATCATTTCTTTTAGTTGTTGTCGTCCGTTTTCTTTGAAGCTTTCCTGATCGACAAACCCTTTGTCTCGGTAGCCTCCGGGCCCCACGAACGGGATCTCGCTCCAAACGATCATGCCGGCTTCATCCAGCAACTCATACATGTATTCTGCTTGCGGATAATGTGAAAGTCTGACGGCATTCGCGCCAACTTCCTTCATGAGTGCCACATCTTCTTCATGATGCATGAAAGAAAGGGCATTTCCGATTTCAGGGCGGTCCTGATGCCTGGTCACACCTTTTAACGGGATGTATTCGCCATTTAATGAAAATCCTTTATCGGGATCAATATGGAAGTAACGCAGGCCTAATTTGCTTTTTCCGGAATCCAGTAATTGTTTATTATGTGTTAGTTCAATGTCTACATCGTACATGAAAGGGTCTTTTCTACCATTCCATAATCGAGGGTTTTCAATGCTGAAAGGGATTTTTATGTTTCCTTTTCCGTTTTGGTTTATTTTGGTGCTTTTTGACGTTGTGAGAATCTTATCCTGGTCTCTTAAGATATTTAACTCAACATCAACATTCTTCCCCGGTTCTCCCGATAACATGATGCTGGCTTCGACTTCGGCATTCTCTTCGGAAACTTCTTTTTGTGTCAGATAGATGCCGGATGATCCGTAGTGGAGCGGGGATATGCAGGTTTGATTTTTTATTAGCAGGTCAACGTCTCTATAAATCCCTCCGTACATGTTAAAATCGCCAACCAAAGGCATGACATCGAGTTGGAGTGCATTGGTTACTCTTACTTGAATTTCGTTTTTTTCTCCGACGGTCACATGATCCGTAATCTCAAAAGTAAATGCTGTGTAACCACCCCGGTGTTCGCCAATGTGTTTGCCGTTGATAAAAACATTGGCCACTGTGTTGACTCCGTGAAATTTTAAAAAGAGTCTGTTGTTTTCCAGCGAATCGGGCACAAAGAGGTCCCTTTCGTAATTACCCATTCCACGATAATAATCAATATTGCCGCCCAGGGCGTCCCGGGTGTTCCAGGTATGCGGAAGGGAGATCTCATCATAAACATTCTTTTGTACTTCATAGCCTGGCGTATATCGCCAGTTATTGTTCAGATTAATTACGTCGCTTCCATGCACAAAAGTGAAAAGCGACAATGATGCTAAAATAAGAGCGGATAGACGTTTCATGATGTAATATTTTTATTAGAAATGTGGGTTTTAATGGCCGTTTCATCTTTTAAAAGGTGATGTGTCCATGCCAGTAATGAGCCTACATCACCCGCGGTAAGGTCAATGATGTGCTCACCGGGTACGGGTAATGATGTGTTTACGCTCTGATCCCGGGCCACATGAGCTGAAAGAGCCCACGAAGTCATTTCACAGGTATGCCATATCCCGTTGGCAATCTGGTCCATGAATCGGCCTTTCCCTTCTGTGAGTTCTGCCATTACCAGGTTGGCCAGAGCTCTGTTATTAGCGCTGAACGGATTCTGCATAATATTTCTGTCACCATTTCGGTCAAATGCGAGATAATCGGTTGCCTTAACTGCTGTCCAGTGATGATTTAACGCTTGTTCGCCCTTTTTGATAATCTTGTCTCTAACCGGGTCTGTTAACTCTTCCCAGGCTTTTCGGTCTTCATAAGCCGGAAAGGGGATCCATTTTTCCCTGTCAACCAAGTGAGTTTTTAAATCTTCAGGGTTGGTTTTGCTTTGCAGCAAGTCTTTCTTGCTGTAGGCATTTATCTCGATAAAAATGCTCAGAAAAACTATAAATAAAAGTGCGGTTCGTTTCATAATAAGTTACTTTAAGAGCATCATCGGGATAACTTTATTTATTTTTCTTAAATACCCTGACAAAATCAAAGGCAATTTCATCCGGAAAATTTCCTTTTTGGGGTTCACCTCCAAACCCTGTCAATTCGGTAGAAAGGATCATATATTCTTTTCTCTGCGAAACGGCTGTATCAGTCCGCCATGTTTCCTGGCCATCGACGTAAAAAATGTATTCATCTTCTGTCCATTCCAGGCCGAAGGTGTGAAAGCCTTCCTGGATTCCATCTATGGGTGTTTTTAAGCCTTCATTTTTATGGTCTTCGCCATATCCATCCCAGTGCAGGTTGTGGTGAACCATTCCCGGTGTTTTTTTGTGGTATTCGAAAATATCTATTTCCGTCCCATGTTTTGCGGGATCTCCAACCTTGTTCATCTCGGGAGATTGAAGCCAGAAGGCTACATGTGGACCGATTTCTTTATTCATACGGGCCCGGCATTCAAAATAACCATAGCGGGTTTCAAAAATGCCCTGAGTTCCCAGTTGGCCAACCAAGTAGTTCCCATCTTCATCCTGTAGGACTTTAATTAATACGTTTCCTTCTCCATCGGTCTCAATGGTTTCTCTTGATACTTTTGCATAATGACGGGTTGAACCTTCGGCCCGATAATTCCATTTTGCATCATCTACATGTTTGCCCTCAAATTCATCCTGCCATACCAGTTGATAATTATTCAGGATATGATCAGGCGTATTCCCGGTTTTGGTAATTTCCTGATCGTCTTCTTTTTGACCGCACCCCACCAGTAGGAAGGAGAGTGATATCACAGCCAGAAAATACAAGTGATTTTTTTGCACAGCTCTAAGTTTTTATCGTTTTCAATTTTTCTCTTTATCCAGATTCTGGTAGCGCATCATCGCTTCGATGAAATAATAATCGGCATAAGTCAGCGGAACATCGACCTCCGAATCATGTGGTTTGGACCCTACGCTGTGTTTCAATATGAAGTTGCCGTTAGATCCCGGTTTGGCCAGATATTCTTCTGATGCCAGGGTCCTGATTTGTTGTTCGGCGACTTCCAGGAATTCTTCTCCGATTTTATCATTGACGAAAGTGCTCAATTCAATGAGTGCCGGGGCCATGATGGCTGCTGCCGAGGCATCTCTTGGTGTATTGGGAATTTCCGGGGCCTGGAAATCCCAATAAGGGATTTTGTCCTGAGGCATATTGGGATGGTCGATCAGCATGTCAGCAATATTGATGGCTTTGGAGAGATATCTCTCATGGCCTGTTTCGCGGTACATCATGGTAT
>JAWOCV010000104.1:0-7696 GCA_046483585.1 Marinilabilia sp. | reverse complement strand
CTGGAACGACAACAGGCCAATGTTTATGGTGAATGATTACGATCAGGACGGATTAGATGAAATAGTTGAAATTTAATTCACTACTTTTCCTATTTTTGTTCCTTTGTCACAAATCTCAAAAAAATAATGAACCAACCACTACCATTCTCCTTTTTACGGCGAATGCAGGAACAACTTCCTGAGGATGAATTCAGGCCCTTCACCGAGGAGCTCGGAAAACCTCCCCTTACTTCCGTTCGTTTGAATCCCCGGAAGCCGGGTTGGAACGATGGGGAATACGAAACCGTACCATGGTGTGAACATGGCCGTTATTTTACTGAAAAACCCGTGTTCACACTTGATCCGCTTTTTCATGCCGGCGCATATTATCCTCAGGAAGCCAGCAGTATGGTGTTGTGGCATATTCTGGAGACCATTGCCGCAGAAAGCGGGAGGGATCTGAATATACTTGACCTCTGCGGGGCACCCGGCGGAAAGGCTACACTGATCGCCTCATTCCTGGATGGGGAAGGAGTATTGGTAACCAACGAGGTGGTTCGCTCAAGGGCCAGAATATTGCGGGAAAACATCATCAAGTGGGGGGCGCCCAACGTGGTGGTGAGCCAGTCCGATCCTTCAGTTTTTTCCACTTTGCCCGGACTTTTTGATGTGATGGTGGTGGACGCTCCGTGTTCGGGAGAAGGAATGTTCCGGAAAGGCGACACGGCCAGACGGGAGTGGTCGGAAGAAAATGCGGCCCATTGTGCATGGCGTCAGCGCCGGATCCTGGAGGATGCCTGGGAAGCCCTCAACAAAGGGGGATGGCTGGTCTATTCCACCTGTACGTTCAACCCGGCGGAGAATGAAGAGAATCTGGAGTGGCTCATTCGTGAGCATGGTGCTGAAGTGATCACACCTGAGGTTCCTGATGAGTGGGGCATTGAAAAAATCCCGGCAGGAGGGGGCAGCGCGTTGGCATTTTTTCCGCATAAAGTTAAAGGTGAAGGATTTTTCATAGCACTATTGCGAAAAAACGAGAAGGCCCAAAGTTCCAAATTCCCCAAAATGCCCAAAAACAGGGCAAAAGTTCCTGAAGAGGCCCGCCGGTTGACGGATCTGCCTGACCGGTTCTCTTTTCTGGAAGAAAACGGGCAATGGACGGCTTTTCCCCGGGAGCATGAAAGGATGTTGTTGCTTTTGCAAAAACAACTGAACATTTTGCAATATGGCATTCTCCTGGGGACTATGGGACGAAAAGAGATGGTTCCCGATCATGCCCTGATCATGAGCTGGATATACAATAATTATTTTCCCGTTTTCGAAATGAGTAAAAACGAGGCTCTTCATTATCAGAAAGGGGAAGTTCCTGCAGTGCCTTCAGGCATGCCCGGGGGCTTTATTGTGGTCACCTTTAGGAAAATTCCGCTGGGGTTCTTGAAGAATGTAGGCCCCCGCTTTAATAATCTGTATCCCAAAGAGTGGCGGATCAGAATGGAAATTTAATGCCGGATAACCAATGTTTTTTCAATTATCCCGCTCAGGCCGGTGAAATTTTTATATGTTTGAATAAAAAAATCATAGTCTGTTAAGCATCTTTAAGTGAAGTATTTGTTATTCAATTGTTTAGATTTGAAAAAATGTTTATATTAAAACACAGATTACCAATAACATATGAATCATCTTAAATCTAAAAATCTAACAATCTATTACAATAGTCCGTTAAACTTTTGCAAAAACTTGATTTTTAGTTGTTTAAAAAATGCGCATTATTCCTGCTAAGAGGCAGATTATTAATGTTATACGATTGATCTTAAATCTTATATCTAAAAATCTAACGGTCTATTGTATTAAATAAAGACAATTTTCAACTTTGATATCTCCCTTAAGGAGCACAGGGATATACAGAGGGTTACTTTAAAATAAATGAACATGACGGTCAGGTTATATTTGATCCTGTTTTTTGCCCTGATAATGCTTGGGGCCGGTTGCGACGATGAGGGTGATGGCACCAAATCGGGACAGTCGTTTTCCGATTGCGTGACCAATTTCGAACAAGGAGAAAATTTTGAGGTGGTGACGTTTAATATTCAGGAGTTTCCCAAAGAGAACAACACCATCATGCATACAGCGGAACTGCTTAGCCACATTAATGCAGATGTGGTGGCCCTCCAGGAAATTACGACTGAAGGAGCCCTGAAAGAGTTGGCCGATCAGATGGAAGGCTGGGAATATGTCTTTACTCCGGATCCCACCTCCTACAACATGTCACTTGGGTATCTGGTCAAGATGACTGAGGTGGAACTCATAGAGGAAGAAACCGATGTATGGTTTGAAGATGAAAGTCATTATTTTCCACGGTCCCCCTTTGTGATAAAGGTGAGGCATCGTGACAGTGGAACGGAAACATGGCTGGTCAATCTGCACCTGAAAGCCGGCGGTGATGATGAATCGGTGGATCGGCGGCGCGTGGCATCCAACATGCTCAAAGAGCATATCGATACCTATTATTCCGGGGATCATGTAATTGTTGCCGGCGATTTTAATGATGAACTGGACGAGGAAAAAGACATTGATGATGTTTTTGCCAACTTCACCGTCGATGAGGAGGCTTACCGCTTTACAGACATGGGTATTGCCCGGGGGGATGAGGAATATTTCTCCTATCCCGGCTGGCCCAGTCACATCGATCATATATTGATCACCGATGAATGGTTCGGCCATTTCGACACTTCCATGACCCTCAGACCCGACGAATGTTTTGATAATTATGAGGATTATATTTCTGATCACCGTCCTGTGGTGGCGATTTTTGAATTTGATTGATTTTTTGATCCCAATAGTTCGTTAAACTTTCATAATGGGTGGTCAGTCAGTTGTTGAAATCTGAAACATCAAAAGTGTTAAAAATTTGTTTTTCAGCGCAATACGATTTACATAACATCTCACATCTAAAAATCTGACGATCTATTGTGATCTGATATTCGATTATAAATTATCTTTGCCGCGCTAAATTTGACGTGGATGAACATTCGATTTGTACTGAACATACTCGGGCGTGTCCTGATGATCCTGGGCTTGTTCATGTGTACCAACTTTATTTGGGTTGCGATATACAATGAACCCACCTTCTGGGGGCATTTTTACGCATGTCTGATTACTCTTCTTGGCGGATCGGGACTCTATTTGGGTACATTATTTAATCTGCGACCAAGTATGGGATTGAAGGAGAGTTATCTGACCGTAACTTTCACGTGGTTGGTGATATCATCATTCAGTACTTTGCCTTATCTTTTCACTCATTCTATTTCCGGGTTTGAAAATGCCTTTTTTGAATCCGTTTCGGGTCTGACCACCACCGGTGCTTCTATTCTGACAGATATTGAATCACTCCCGAGAAGTGTTCTTTACTGGCGCAGCCTCACCCATTGGATTGGAGGTATGGGGATTATAGTGCTGGTTGTTGCCATTCTGCCGATGTTGAGGGTGGGAGGTTATAACCTTTTCAAATCCGAGACGACCGGAATTTCCTATGAAAAGCTTACGCCCAGAACAGCCAGTACTGCTAAGCGTTTGTGGGGCATATATGTGGGATTAACTGCTGCCCAGCTGGTATTTCTCATGCTGGGAAACATGGATTTTTTTGAATCATTGTGCCATAGTTTCGGTACCATTGCCACGGGAGGGTTTTCCCCGAAAAATGACAGTATAGCGGGGTACTCTCCCTATATTCAATATGTGGTCATGTTCTTTATGCTTTTGGCCGGGATTAATTTCACCCTTCATTACTTTACCATCAAAGGAAAATTTAGCCGGTTATCGCGGAATGATGAATTGAAAACGTATCTGTCAATCATTTTGGTTGTGGGAGCCATAATAATGGTGGTGTTGGTCCGTCACGTAAATTTTGGTTTTGAGGAGGCTTTTCGAAAAGGTTTTTTCCAGGTGATATCCATTATGACTTCCACCGGTTACATTACAGATGATTACCTGCTATGGCCCACACAGGGATGGATCATGATATTTCTGCTTTTCTTTGTTGGGGCCAGTGTGGGGAGTACAGGCGGTGGTGTGAAGGTGATTCGTTTGGTTGTGGCATTTAAAAGTTTTTACGTTAATTTTTTACGGCTTCTGCATCCCAATTCGGTGATTGTTCTCCGTGTAAACGGACAAGTAGTTGACGATGAAAATGTCAGCACTATTTTGTCTTTTATTGTCCTTTACTTCATAACAGCTTTGTTGGGGACCATCATTATGATTTTTATGCAGGTGGATGCTGTTACTGCCATGGCATCGGTACTTTCAGCCATGGGGGCCATCGGACCTGCTTTTGGAGAGGTAGGTCCTACCGGCAATTTTTTTGCTATACCTGGGGGTGGAAAATTCTTTTTGTCTTTTCTTATGATCCTCGGCCGTCTTGAACTGACCACAGTGTTTGTTTTGTTTACTGCCAACTTCTGGAAAGATTGATTTTTAGTTTTGTGCATAAATTTTTTCCTTTGCAGAATCATATCGGTAACCAGCAACCCGGAACTCAGAACCCATAATGGGAGTTTATCAAGTAAAGACGCACGGCCATGCGTCTCAACGAGTAACTTCCCCCATGAAACAAGGTTTCACAGGGGAAACAACTTACTCACCTGATAGAGAGAACCCCTGGCCCGCATGGCAACCCGGAACACGAACCCCGGAACTCAGCACTATTATGACCGTAGATATAGAACCAAAAGACACCAGTCAAATTATCCCTACACAGGTTCTTCAGCAGACCGCATTCTGGGCTCGCCTGAAGAAACGCCAGGGGTGGGGGACCGTTGCTTTTGACCTGTCGCTGGGAAAGCATGCGTTGTCTGAAGGTCATAGCTTTACCCGTAAGGAGCGGGAGGGGGATGTGCTGATCACCCTGCGTGAGCTTGGGGGCGGACGCTACATGGCCTACGTGCCTTTTGGTCCCGAGCAGTTGCCCGATGAAGAACGGCGTGGCAACTGGCTGGAGGAAATATCTGAGCAATTGAGGAATTTTCTTCCTGAAGAATGTTTTTTTGTCCGTTATGACCTGTGCTGGGAATCCCCCTGGGCGATGGAGGATGATTTTTACAGTGAAGATGGTTGCTGGCTGGGGCCTCCCAATGCGAATATTCAAGAGTTGAGAATGAATTTCGATACCCGGCATTTCCGCTTGCGAAAGGCGCCGTCTGATATGTTACCGGCCCATACGGTGATGCTTGATCTGAACATGAATGAAGACGATTTGCTTAGGCAGATGAAGCCGAAAACGCGATACAATATCCGTCTGTCGCAGCGCAAAGGTGTAACGGTACGGCGGGCCGGAATGGAAGAATTGTCCAAGTGGTTCCGGCTTTACGATGAAACCTATACCCGCAAACGGCTTGCCTCCAACGACATGAATTTCTTTGAGCAGGTTTTTCAAACAACTGCCGAGGATACCTATTCCCCGGGAGAAGTTGATCTCCTTCTGGCAGAGAAAGAGGATTATCCGCTGGCCGCGATGTTTCTGGCGCGTTCAGGTGGCCGGGCCACATATCTTTACGGGGCATCTTCCAATCAATACCGCCATCTTCAGGCCGGTCATGCTCTTCAGTGGGGAGCTATTAAGCGCAGCATGGAGATGGGATGCAAAGAGTACGATCTTTTTGGAATCCCTCCCGTACCGGATCCCGATCATCCCATGTATGGGTTATACCGGTTTAAAGCCGGCTTTGGGGGGCATCAGCTTCACCGGCAGGGGTGCTGGGATTATCCCTTCGATGAGGAAGCTTATGAGCAATACCGTCTGGCTGAGATGAATGCCCCAGGGTATCATCTTTGATCATGAGGAGCTGTTGGTTTTTCCCGGATTATTTTTCTATTCCCCGGGAGAAGTTTGTGCTTCCCGGAAAATTCTGACCCGCTCCCGGCCCCCGGAACTGGTTAACATTTCCCGGGGAACAAAAATTTTAACTAAAATCGACTTCATATCATCCGGAGCGGCCATAAAATACACAGAATGTGTCACAAAATTTCCGGGGTAAAAGAAAGAATTTTCCGGTTGTCATAGCTTTGATTATATTTGTAGCACCAAATTTTTTTAAGGAAGTAAACCATGAGTTCACTTCCGGAAGTCTTTTTGTTGCCAATATCTTTTGGGGTGGCAGCTTTAACCTGATTGGCAATAATTTAGGACTGAATTTGTGTTTTTAGATACACCGGCTTTGACAAAGACCACTCTTTTTTTCAGGCGGATTCAACTATTGATTGGGTTATGTTGTTTTCATAGTTATGAAAATTGTATGTTTTTCTAATAATACTTTGATGGTTTATGAATATCATGTTTGTTTTAAAAAAGAAATTTTCCCCTTATCTCTCTGACCGTCGATTTTTCTTCCCGGTTGTTACAGTTTTGCTCTTTGCCGGAATGTTTTCCGGCCCCCCTGTTAAGGCATGCGAAGAGCCATCAGATACCCGGATGAAGGATTTTATTTCTGTATACCTCGATTTTCCTTATCATACTCAGTACATTCGTGAATCTCTTTCCGTTATCAATTATGTGCGCGAGCGGCAATTGTCGCAGGTACATATTAAAATGTCCCGCCATGGGTCAGGTTCCGGCGGATCGAACTACGTGATATCCTTCATTGGACGTCAGCAATTTGAGGGTATGAATAACGAGATCACGTATTGGGCTCCTTCATCGAATACCGATGATGACACCCGAAAGGGGCTTTTAAAGAGGTTAAAAATAGGATTGGGACCTTACCTGGCCAACTCGGGGATGGATGAATATATTTCATTCAACATTGACGACAGTATTTCCAGCCGGGACAGAAGTGAAGTTGATGACCCCTGGAACAACTGGGTATTTGAAATATATGGAGGAGCCAATTTTCGAAAGGAGTCAAGTCAGACAAAGTTCAATTCCCGTTGGGGATTTTTTGCGGACAAGATCTCGGAAGACTGGAAAGTGCGGATAAGACCTTATTTCAATATTAATGAGAGCACTTATCGATCAGATGACAATGGCGACATTGTAAGTGAGAATTACCGGCATGGTTTTGACGGTCATATGATACGGAGCCTTGGACCACACTGGTCTGTCGGTTTGTTTGTCGATATGTTGGCCAGCACTTTTCACAATATGGAGTTTAATGTGGAGGCATCCCCCGGCATTGAATACAGTCTTTATCCCTATTCCGAATCTACCCGGCGTGCCATCACCTTTGCTTATATGTTGGGCGGTGCACGCAATTATTATATGGAAGAGACCATCTTTTTTAAAAAACAGGAAAACCTCTTTAAACAAGCGCTGGAGGTGTCGATGAGTTTTGACCAGCCCTGGGGAGAGATCAGAGGCGGAGTGGAAGGTTCTCACTATTTCCATGATTTCGAAGCCAATCGTCTTGATTTGTTTTCACGTCTTGATCTCAATTTGGTTGAGGGCCTTTCTTTAAGATTCCGTGGTGATTATGAATTGATCAATGACCTTTTGAGCATTCCTGCAGGCGATGCCTCCCTGGAAGAAATTTTGCTTGAGGAAAGGGCCCGGGCCACAAGTTATCAGATATATACTTCTGTTGGATTGACCTATCGTTTTGGTTCAGACTTCTCTAATGTGGTGAATACGAGGTTTTAGAAATGAAGTGATAGGCTCCGTGTTTAAATTAAGGGGGGATTGCTGGTTGCTGGTTGCTGGTTGCTGGTTGCTGGTTGCTAGTTGCTAGTG
>JAWOCV010000008.1:0-29090 GCA_046483585.1 Marinilabilia sp. | reverse complement strand
ATAAAGCACCCTTCGAGTTCGGGGTGCTTTTTTATCAGCTCAAAACTTTTTTCCAGCCCCATTACCATAAAGGCCGTTGCATAAGCGTCGGCCAGCATGCAGTTAGGGGCAATGACGGTAGCACTCAGAAGATTATGATCCACGGGTCTGCCTGTCTTCGGATCGATGGTGTGCGAGTATTTTTTCCCGTCTTTTTCGTCGATATAGAATTGCCGGTAGTTGCCGCTTGTTGCCAGGGCTTGTCCTGAAAGCTCCACGATGAGTTCCAGCTCGCGATAAGAGGGAGCCGGATTGTCAACGGGACGGTCTATGCCGATACGCCACGGGCCATTGCTGGGATTTTTACCTCTGGTTGTGACTTCGCCTCCGATTTCCACCATATAATTTTTGCAATTGTGCCGTTCGAGTACTGCGGCGGCCACATCGCTTCCATGTCCTTTGGCAATGGCTGAGGCATCAAGCATGATTTCCGGCTGGTGTTTGAGAACAGAATCACCTTTCATTTTCACATACTGCATTCCCACCAGTGCTTTTAAAGAATCGATGGTTGGTTGGTCCATCTCCTTTTTATTGGAGAATCCAAATCCCCAGGCATTTACCAGGGGGGCAACTGTCATATCAAAAGCGCCATCAGTGGCCTCAGTTGTTTCTTTGGCCGTTCTAAAAACATCTCTGAAGTGCTGGTCTGTAATCGTTCCCCCGGAGGACCGGTTGAATTGTGAAATAACCGATGACGAATCGTAGGTGGACAATGACCGGTTTACCGAATCAAGCGCCTCTTTCACTTTTTGATGCAGATCTTTCCCGTCAGGGCATTCATAAACCAGGTGATAAGTTGTACCAAATATTTCTCCCTGGTTTTTTTGCCATTCGGAACCTGATTTACAAGCAAAAAGCAGAGTAACTGACAGCAGCAGCGTAAATGAACCCCTTACAAATTTCATTGATTTGAGCGGCATTGTATTTTAATTGTTCCCTTTTTTGGGGTGAATGGTTGTCTTATGATATGTCAACAGATGGAAAAAGAAAGGGTGTCTGAAATCATTCCGCATATTTTCAGACACCCTTATATTTTTTAAGATCCGAAATCGTCGAATGCGATCATCTCTTCGGGAACGCCAAGGTCGTAAAGCATTTTTTGTACGGCGGCGTTCATCATAGGAGGTCCGCAAAGGTAATATTCAATTTCCTCCGGCTCTTCATGTTTGTTGAGGTATTCATCGAAGATCACCGTGTGAATAAAGCCGGTTGCGCCATCCCAGTTATCATCAGGCAACGGTTCCGAAAGAGCAATGGTGAAGTCAAAATTGGGGAATTTTTGTTCGATGTCCCTGAAATCTTCTTCATAAAATATTTCCCTTTTGGAACGAGCCCCGTACCAGAAACTGACTTTACGATCAGTTTTCAGAGTATGGAAGAGGTGGAAGATATGTGAACGCATGGGGGCCATTCCGGCCCCTCCACCAATAAACATCATTTCACGATTGGAATCTTTCAGGAAAAAATCACCGTATGGTCCGGAGATGGTCACTTTATCGCCGGGTTTAAGCGAGAATATATAGGATGAACAAACCCCCGGGTTGATATTCTTGAAACCACCATTCACGCGGTCGAAAGGTGGTGTCGCAATCCGGACATTCAGCATGATGATGTTGTTCTCAGCCGGATGATTGGCCATAGAATAGGCCCGGAATGTTGGTTCGGGGTTATGCATTTTAAGGTCGAAAAGATTGAACTTTTCCCAGTCTTCCCTGAACTCTTCCTCAACTTCAATGTCTTTGAAATCCACGTCGGCTTTCGGTACATCGATCTGAATGTATCCGCCGGATTTGAAATCAAGTGTTTCTCCTTCGGGGAGTTGAACAACAAATTCTTTAATGAAGGTGGCCACATTTTTATTTGAAAGAACGGTGCATTCCCATTTTTGGATGCCCAGTATTTCCTGCGGAATCTCCATTTTGATGTTATCCTTCACCTTTACCTGGCAAGCCAGTCGCCAATCGTTCATTTGTTCTTTGCGGGTAAAGAAATCGGTTTCGGTGGGCAGGATTGAGCCGGCTCCGTCGTGCACCTGGCAGCGACACATGGCACATGTTCCGCCACCGCCACAGGCAGACGGGAGAAAAATTTTATTGTTGGCAAGGGCGGTCAGGAGGGTTTGACCACTATCTACTTCCAGCTCCTTTTCGCCTTCGTTAATGTCAATGGTCACTTTCCCCTGCGGTGTAAGCTTTTTCTTTGCATAAAGAAGTATTGATACCAACAGGATGATCACCGTAAGGAATACAACAGCGCTGGAAATAATGACCGGGAGTGAAATAACTAATATATTCATTTTGGCGTGCTCTTTATTTTAAAGTTGAATACCCATGAAACTCATAAATGCAATGCCCATCAGACCGGTAATGATAAAGGTGATCCCCAGTCCGCGCAGAGGTGCAGGGACATCGGAGTACCGTATCTTTTCGCGAATGGCCGCAATGCCTACAATGGCCAGCAACCAGCCCACACCTGAGCCGAGACCGAAGATGGAGGCTTCACCAATGTTGGCATAGTCCCGCTCCTGCATGAAGAGCGCACCACCGAGGATGGAGCAGTTAACAGCGATCAATGGGAGGAATATCCCCAAAGAGGTGTAAAGGGACGGGGCAAATTTCTCCACGATCATTTCAACCAGCTGCACCATAGAGGCTATAACGGCAATGAACATGATGAAACTAAGGAAACTGAGGTTGATATTTTCAAATCCCTCGCCCAACCACGAAAGGGCTCCTTCCTGGAGTATGTAATTTTCCAGAAGGTAGTTGGCCGGTACGGTAATACCAAGAACAAATACAACGGCCACTCCTAATCCAAATGATGTCTTTACAGTTTTGGATACGGCCAGATAAGAACACATGCCCAGGAAATAGGCAAAGATCATGTTCTCTATGAATATGGCTTTAACAAATATGTTTAGCAGATTTTCCATTTCTCTGTGATTATTTGTTTTCTGTTTTTTGTTTTCCGGTCCCGATAAGATGGTGACCATCTATCCGGCCCGGTAAAATTTCCGGTTTACTCTGCGGGTTTAACTTACGTCAACCAACTCTTTGTTCTTTGCCCGCTGAATCCAGATGATGATCCCCACGGTGATAAGGGCCATTGGCGGTAAGATCATCAAACCATTGTCGACATATCCCCATTCATAGAAAATATCGGGGACAATTTGCAGTTCTCCGAATCCAGGGAGAGTAAGATTTCCCGTCCCGAACAGTTCACGAACAAATCCCACGATCACCAGGATGACGCCGTAACCGGCTGCGTTTCCGAAACCGTCAAGAACAGCCGGCCATGGTTTGTTTCCGAGGGCAAATGCCTCAAGACGTCCCATGATGATGCAGTTGGTAATGATCAGTCCTACAAATACCGAAAGTTGTTTGCTTACATCATATGCATATGCTTTCAGTATCTGGTCTACCAGAATGACCAGAGAAGCAATCACAGTTAACTGGACAATGATTCGTATACGTGAAGGGATGGTATTGCGTAGCAATGATATGATCAGATTGGCAAAAACCATCACGAACACCACCGAAATGGACATAACGATGGAAGGTTCCAGCTTGGCTGTGACCGCCAGAGCCGAACATATACCCAAAACCTGCACGGTAATGGGGTTCTGCGCCCCAAGTGGGGTGGATATCAGTTTCAGATTCTTTGATGAGAACAAAGGTTCTTTCTCGCTGCTCATAGTTCCCTCTTTTTTATTTCTTTAAAAATGCTTCGTAACCTGTAAAATAATTTTTAAGCATGGCTTCCACGCCCTGACTGGTGATGGTGCCGCCCGAAATGCCGTCGACACGGTGGGGGTCATCTTCGGAAGCGTCGCCTTTGATGACCTGTATTGATGCCAGCTCGTTGTCCTGGTCAAATATGGTTTTGCCACGGAATTGTTGTTGAAATGGCGTGTTGGATATTTCGGCTCCGAGACCGGGGGTTTCTCCCTGGTGATCGAAGGTTGTCCCGAAAATGGTGTTCTTGTCTTCATTGAGGGCAATGTAGCCCCATATCGGCCCCCATAGGCCTTTGCCACGTACGGGGAGAATGTATTTTACTTCACCGTCGTCCATGTGACATTCATAAACCGGATACTGCCGGTCGGGCAGAGGTTTACGCGTCTCTTTGCTCAGGTCTACATCGAAGGCGGCGTCCGGATCCGACTCTGTTTCTTCACCTTCATAATTCACGATATACGTGTTGTCGCCTATGTATTTTTCATATTGGTCGGCAACATTTTCCGTAGTACTTTCTATATTGACCGATTGGAGTATGTCCGCCATTTTGGCCTCTTCTTCATTTTGCTTCTGAAGCGGAGTGAGGGCTTCCGATACAAAAGCCAGTACCGTTGCCACCACGATCACCATTATCGAAGCATAAAGAAAAGTATATTTATTTCCTTGTCTGTCCATTTTATCAGTTTGTTATGCGGTTACACTTGCTCTTTTCAGGCGTCGTTTGATATTGCTGTCCACAATGAAATGGTCGATCAGTGGTGCAAATGTGTTCATCAGCAGGATGGCCAGCATGACGCCTTCAGGATAGGCGGGGTTGAACACACGTATGGTGATGCTCAGTACGCCGATCAGAAAACCATAAAGGTATTTTCCCCGGGTGGTCCGGGTGGCCGATACGGGATCGGTGGCCATGAAAACGGCTCCGAAAGCAAATCCGCCCAGGAAGAGATGGTGAATAGCCGGAATTTCCATCAGTGGATTAGCGCCAATGGCATTGAAGCCAAGCGCCATCAGAAATCCTCCGGCAAATACAGAAAGCATGATGCGCCAGCTTCCGATACCGGTGTAGATTAGTATTGCGGCTCCGATCAATATGGCAACCACCGAGGTTTCACCAATTGATCCGGGGATCGTGCCGAAAAAGCTGTCGGCAAGTGAGAATTTGTCTATGTTTCCGGTTGTGACGGCTTCACCCAAAGCGGTGGCTCCCGAAAATCCATCAGCAATACCTTCTCCTTCAGTAAGTCCGCTGATCCAGATGGTATCACCCGACATGTAGGCAGGATAGGCGAAAAACAGAAAAGCTCTGGCTAAAAGGGCAGGGTTCCAGATGTTCATGCCTGTACCGCCAAATACTTCTTTGCCAATAATGACGGCAAAAGCGGTGGCTACGGCAACCATCCACAGGGGAATATCCACCGGGAGAACCAGAGGGATCAACATACCTGAGACCAGAAACCCTTCATTGACCTCATGACCACGCATCTGGGCAAAAGCAAATTCAATGGCCAGTCCCGTCACATAAGAAACCACTATGATGGGGAAAACCTTCAGAAATCCGTGCAACACCATGGGCCAGAAATCAGGTTCCTGTCCTGTAGCCTGGAAGTGTTGATAACCAGCGTTCCAGATGCCGAACAAAAGGGCGGGGACCAGAGCCAGAACAACCGTGGCCATGGTGCGTTTCATGTCAATGGCGTCGCGTACATGCACCCCGTTTTTATTGGTGGTGTTCGGAACAAACAGGAGTGTTTCAAATGCATCGAACGTGGAGTGCAACTTTTCAAACTTGCCACCTTTTTCAAAGTGGGGTTTGATGTTATCTATAATTCTTCGTAATGCCTTCATTCGAAAGTATTTGTTTTTTTATTTTATCGAATTCTAACTCCGGGGGAAGAAGAACCCTGCCGGATAAAATCCCGGGAGCTTAGCCCAGTTCCTTGATCATAAGATTGATCCCGTCGCGAAGGATTTTTTGCAGGTCCATTTTGGAAGTGCAAACAAATTCGCAAAGGGCCACATCTTCCTCGGCCAGCTCATATATGCCAAGTTGCTCCATCTTGTCGATGTCTTCAACCAAAATGGATTTGAAAAGCTGCTCGGGAAGTATGTCCATGGGGAGGACCTGCTCGTACTGGCCCGAAACAACAATCGCTCTTTTTCCCCCTTGCATGTTGGCGTTCAGACGGTATTCTCTTTTGGGCTGCATCCAGCTGAAGAATGTCCTTGACATACTGAACTTATCAAAACCGGGACGGGCCCAGCCCATGAATTCAAATTCGTCTCCTTCGGGTATGGCTGTGATCTGAGAATGATAAAATCCCAGATATCCATCGTCGCTGATCTCTGAACCGGTGAGAACATTTCCACTGATGAGGCGAACCTTTTCACTGGTATTGAGGTTGTTGTCGATATATGGAGTGATGCAGGCCCCCAGCCTGGTATGGAAGTAGGCGGGTTTTTTGATCTCTGAACCTGCCACGACGATTGTTCTTGAAAAATCATGCCTGCCAGATGTGAAAAGTTTACCGATGACGGCCACTTCCTGAGGCTGAAGGGTCCATACTTTTTCCCCTTTGTTAAGCGGCATGACGTGGTGTATTTGAATGCCCACATTTCCGGCGGGATGAGGTCCCGAAAACCGGTGAAGCTTCACACCTTTGGTTTGTGTGTAAACCTTTGAGGCTGCTTCATCGTTGATTCCGATATGAATGTTGTCACAAAGCTTTTTCAGAACATCAATGCCATCCTGGAAGTCTTTTTCTTTGCCCGTCATGATGAAATCATAATCAGGTGCCAGCGGTGCGGTATCAAATCCTGAAATATAGATGGCCCTGGGCTTGTCCTGAGGTTGGGCAATGACATCATAAGGGCGTTGACGAATATAAGGCCATGCTCCTGCTTCAAGGAGCCTGTTTAATATATCGTCGGGTTTCAGTGAGTTGATATTTTCGGTTCCGAAATCAACGCTGTCATCCTTCCCGTCAGCTTTGACCACAACTTCAAGTATTTTGCGGCGTTCTCCGCGAATCACGTCCAAAAGCTCACCGCTTACTGGAGAAACGAATTTTACATCGGGATGGTTTTTGTCAAAAAACAGAACTGAGCCGGCTTTTACTTTTTCTCCCGGTTTTTTGACAACCATTTTCGGAGCCACTCCGTGGAAATCGGGTGGTTTAATGGCAAATAGACCGGGAAGTTGTGCCTTGCCGAATGTTTTGTCGGCCTTGCCCTTTAGCCGGATGTCCAAACCTTTTTTTATCTTGATTACCTCAGACATGTTTGATATACGGTTTTTGATTTTGGCTGCAAAAATAGTTAATTTTATTACTTTAAGCCTGCATTATTTGTAAATTCACATATTGCAACATGAATTAAGTGCAGGATAATTCCACTCTGAAGAATCCCTTTTTTGGTTTCTTCCGGAGCATTTAATCCGGGTTTAAGTACTTTAATGCGAAATGAAACCATTTCAGAATGAGCATTTATATCTTTTTCTCACTGGGCAAACAAATTGCAGCAACTTTTGGTTCTGATGATTTGCGTAAAAAATTCTTTATTTTTCTTGCTCTTTCATTGTTTCTTGTTTTTGGAAGTGCCGGAGGTCAAGTTCGGGGTAATTTTAATGATCCGGAATATACAGCGGATCATATAAAGACCGTTCTTTTTCATCGTTCCGGTTCTCCTATGACCTATCCGGTTATAGCGCTCAACAGCAATCAAAAACTTTCACTTTCATTTGATGAACTGGGTACAACTGTCCGGGATTATTATTACAGTATTGAACATTGTGATTCCGACTGGCAGCCCTCCACCCTTATGCGGACAGAATATATCAGGGGGAATGAAATACTACCTGTTGAGGATTACCGACGTTCGTTCAACACCACTTTCGATTATGTGCATTATCAACTTCAGTTTCCCAATACTGATGCTTCAGTTTTGCTCTCCGGTAATTATTTGATTCATGTTTATGAAGGATACGATGCTGAAGAGCCTGTTCTTTCAAGACGTTTCATGGTATCAGAACGCAAGGTAAACATTGAAGCCGATATTAAATATACCATGCAATCCTCCGGTCGTGGTCATTTTCAGGAGATTGATTTCGAAGTGCTCCACTCCGGTACAAGAATTCAGGATCCCGGGAATGAGGTTCGTGCGACTGTTATGCAAAACGGACGCACCGATAATGCGATTACTGATCTGCGGCCTCTTTTTTACGGAGACGATGAGATGGATTTTAATTACAACCGGAAGGTGGTGATGGAAGGGGGGAATGAGTTTAGATGGATTGACCTTCGGAGCCTTCGTTTTCAGTCTGATCACGTGGCTGATATTACTTTTTCCGATCCGTTTTATCATGTTGAGGTTTATCCCGATCGACCACAGAAGAATGAGCCTTATTATTATCACCGTGATTTTAACGGGCGTTATTTTATTGATGTGCAGGAGGAACAGGAACCAAATGTATCAGCTGATTATGCTTTTGTTCATTTCTCCCTGAATTGGGGACCTGCGGATGACGGGAAAGAAGTTTATCTGATGGGAGGGATGACCAACTGGCAATTGGATGAGAACAATCGCATGGACTATGATGACGAACGGGAAATGTATGCCCTTACTCTCTTGCTGAAACAGGGATACTACAATTATCAGTACCTTGTTAAAGAGGAGGGTGATCCGGAGGGGTCGGTAATGCCTGTGGAAGGAAGCTTCGGCCGCACAAGTAATGATTATCTGATCCTCATCTATTACCGTCCTGCCGGTGAACGCTACGATCGTTTACTGGGGACCGGCACTTTTGATTCGGCAAATCGGTGACCACTATTTTTCCTTGTCATAATAGCCACTGTTTTTGAAACGTCCGTACGCATATCCATAGGCATATCCACTTCCCGGTGTGTAAGGGCCTGCTCCCCTGATGTCATTGATGATCAGACCGACTTTCTTAATGCGTTCCGTGTTATGGAGATGATTGATGAACCGGATGGCTTGTTTTCGGGAGTATCCCTGGCGCAAAATGAAAAGATTCAGATCAGTCATTTCCGTAACAAGTAGAGTGTCGGCCACCAAAGCCAGCGGGGGAGTGTCCAGAATAATAATGTCAAAGGCTTTCCGGGCTTCCGCAAGAAATTCAGCCATTTGTTCAGATTGCAGCAATTCTGAGGGATTGGGTGGCACTGGACCGGATGGAATGACCGATAACTCAGGCTCATCAGTTTGGACCACAATCTCCCCGAAAGAAGCGCTCCCGATCAGGAAGTTGCTCAGTCCCATGTTATTATTGATATTGAATTCATTATGGGTTCGTGGCTTTCTCAGGTCCATGCCGACGACCAGTACTCGTTTCCCGGTTATGGCAAGAATGGCGCCCAGATTGGCCGAACAGAATGATTTTCCTTCCCCGGAGACAGAGGATGACAGGGCAAGAACGGCCGGGGTGTGGTGCTTCCCAAGCATGAAGTCGATGTTGATACGGAGGGCTCTGAAAGATTCAGCCAAAGGCGATCGGGGAGAGGCAAGGACCGGCAGTTTTTTGTTTGAACGGCTATGTTCAATATGGCCGAGAATTGGGACCGGGGTGTGTTCTTCCAGATCAAAACCGGCATTTATGCGGGTGTTCAGACTGTCGCCAATAACCAGTCCTATGGCAGGGAGCAGAAGGCCCAATAAGCCGGCAACAATTAGATTGGCCAGGGAGCGGGGTGCGGTTTGCGGGGTGTTCTTTTCGATGGCCGGATCGATCACTTTATGGTCGGGAGCGTTGGATGCCAGAGCAATGCCTGCTTCTGAGCGTTTTTCGAGTAAAAAGGTGTAAATATTATCGTTGAGTTGAAAGTCTCGCTGGATGTTGAGATATTTTCGCTCCGTACCGGGCAGTTGAGTGATTTGCTGGTTTACTTCTTCGATCTGATTGTTGATCTCTTCGAGTTCAAGTGTTGTGGCGTTGACAATGTTACGGACATTTTTAGTAAGAGATTCACGTATGGATTCAATCTCTGCATTAACCTGCCTGACCTGGGGACTGTTTTCACGGGCTGTCATGAGAAGACTTCGACGGGTTGAATAAGCTTCACCCAGTCGTCCTACAAGATCATTAAGGGATTGATCATCAATTCCCATGGTGCTGGGTACGATTACATCATCGAATTCATTCCGGTTTTGGATATAGTCATACAGATAATCGTAATATTTCGACATGCGTTGTAATTCGCTCTTTTGAGAGATAAGCTCTTCAAGTTTTTCCATTGCCATTTCTCCCTTTGAACTGATATTGATCACCCGGTTTTGTGATCTGAATTCTTCAAATTCGGATTCAGCTTCCTGGAGTGAGTCAGAAATTCCACTGATCTGGTTGTCTATAAAGTCTATGGTAGCCGCGGCTGTCCGGTTTTTTTCTTCCAGTCCGCTTTCGATGAAGGTTTTTGTATGGCGGTTCAGAAAATCTGTTGTAATGCCGGGATGGTTCCCTTTTAGTCCCAACTCGAGAATGGAGGCATCCTTGAAATACAAATCTACTTCAAGGGCCTGGCTGTAGGCCGAGGCCATTTTTTGAGTGTCATGAAAAGTAAAGCTGAAATCTTTGGAATAAAAGTGGGAGTCTTTGTTTCCCAGTTCAGTTGCATATTTGTCCCGTAAATCCACCGAAAAAGCAAACATGGGGCCCTTAACTGTTCTTCCAAAACGGAATGTGTCGGTTTTGGCGATACTTCTCCCGTCAATCTCTGTTTTGAGATCAAGTTGGTATCGGGTTGGGGAAAGGATGCGTACATAAAAGGGAATTTCTTTAAGCTGCGATTGCTGGTCTTTTTGTTTCACAATGATGGGAGAATCTTCATACAGTTCACGGGAAAGACCTTTCATCCGCCATTTGCCAAACCATCTGGGGATGGATTTGTAGGTGATATTCAGATCGAGGGCTTCAAGGGTTTGTTTGGTCAGGGTATTAGACTTCAGGATTCCGATCTCGTTGCGAATATTGTCCTGCATATCGAATGAAAGCCCTGACATAACGGCTTCGGTCCCCAGAGATCTGTTTTGTTGGGAACGTACCAACAATGTGGTGGTGCTTCTGTATACAGGGTGGGTGAATTTATTGATAAGACCGGCCAGGATAAGAGCGATCAGCAAACCTGTAGCCAAAACATACCATTTGTCAATAAAGCGCCTGGTCAATTTGGAAAGGTCCTGTGGCTGACTCTTTGAAAAATGGTCGGTGTTGGGGGTGTTGGGGCCCGTGTTGTTCATAGTTTATTGGTTGTTAAAGTATTGCAACAATACGATCAGAGTGGTCACCGAAGAAAGCAGAATGCTCATAGTGGGTAAATTGACCTGAAATGCTTTGCTTCTGGATGGTTTGACATACACCACATCGTTTGGTTTCAGGAAGAAGGCTGGAGAGGTAAGAAGATCTTTTTCAGTCAGATCTATCTGGTAGGTGATCCGCCCTTCCTCGACAGGTCTGACCACCATGATGTTGCGTTTGTCTCCCAGGTCGGTTACGTCCCCGGCCTTTCCGATGGCTTCGAGAATGGTCAGTTGATCGTTGTAATGATTGTAGACCCCCGGCCTAGATACTTCTCCCAGAACCGTCACTTTGTAATTGAGTAACCGCACCACTACGGTGGCGTCGACCAGGTACTCATCAGCACGTTCCTGTACCGCTTTTTCAGTTTCTTTTAGCGTCAGATCTTCAACTTTAAGAGTGCCCAGAACAGGAAGTTTAATGTCTCCCTGGTCATCTACCGTAAAACCATTTATATACTGATCCGCTTCCGAACTCATTGAAGTACTGAATCCTGAGGAAGGCGTGTTGTTGTATAGTGCAGAGATTTCCGGATTTCCTGTTAGTACACGGACATACAGGATGTCATCCGGACTGATGCGGTATTTGTTGCCTGTTTGTTCATAAACAAGTGTCGTGTCCCGGTCCGAAGCATTTTTAAGATACAACATTTTTCCCGGACTTTGACACCCATTGATCATGAACAAGCTTATGGAGGCCATGAGTAAATATTTAAGTATATTCTTTTTTTGCCGGACCATTGTTTGACTTTTAATGAGCAAATTTTCCCGGATTTGCCGGAATTAAATTATCTGTTAACTTTATGCCTGACTGAAGGCTATTAAAGAAACTGGTGAATCATTTTACCTGCAAATCTAGGTCATTCGCACTCAAATTTCCACACAAAGATTTTGAGTGTTTCATTATATTTGATTAATGAAGGTTTTTGTTGGGCAAATTTTGGTATGGGAATGATTTTTTCCTAATTTAGATAGTAAGTAAATGGAATTTTTTTACAATTTTGTTTGAAACAATAGTCCGTTAAATTTTTGCAGGTTTTTGTTATTCAATTATTTAAGACTGAAAAGTTGTTTGTGCTAAATTGCAGATTATCAACAATATATGAGTCATCTTAAATTCAAAAATCTAACGGTCTATTGTGAAAGGTTAAACCGATAATGTGCTAACAGTGTTCCGTTTAAGAAACGACATTAGCCGGGATTTTATCCTCCCCGGATCCGGTTGCTTCCATTTACTGAGGACAGATGATCGCAGAGAACTTAGCTGGTGTGTAAAATAAGGAGTTATGAAAAATCTCGATTTTAATATTTTTCAGCCATCAAAGACGAACATGAAACCTGCCGCTGGAAGGGTTTTAATAGCCGAGCCTTTCCTGCAGGGACCGTATTTTGCCAGGTCTATTGTTCTGCTTACCGAGCATAACGATAAAGGTACCGTTGGTTTTGTCCTGAATAAATCCACTGAACTCTATCCCGATGAGGTTATTGAAGATTTGCTGAGTTTTGAGGGTGAGTTGTTTGTAGGTGGCCCCGTGTCTTCTAACACTCTGAGTTTCCTGCATACCCTTGGGCCTGCAGTTCCCGGAGCTATCAGGATTACCGATTCGGTTTACTGGGGAGGAGATTTTGAGCATTTAAAGAAAATGATCAATGATGGTGAAGCTTCCAGTCATTCGGTTAAGTTTTTTGCCGGTTATTCAGGATGGGCTCCGGGTCAGCTGGAGGAAGAGATCGCTGAAAACAGTTGGGTTGTTTCAACCCTTGATGATGAGTTGATCATGACGCGTGATGTGGATGATACCTGGGAAAAGGCCATGCAAAAATTGGGAGATATTTATAAGACATGGACCAATTTCCCCCGCAATCCATCTTTTAATTGAGAAATCACGAAAAGGCCTAACCTGCTTTTTTCATAAATCATCTATTCCAAAGCCCAACCAACTTGGAAATACAATCGACAATTCATGAATAAAGCAGGCTGAAAAAACTACTTCACAGCAGTTCCTGTTTCCTTATTCAGCCATTTTACAATGTCTTTTGGGAGGCGGTTGTAGTATCGCTTTTCTTCAAGGGCAACGACCCATTTCAGGCCGTTGACGGCATTGGTCAGGAAAATTTCCTCGGCTTCAAGAAGTTCTTCTCTTGTGGTTCCCGTGTTTTGGTTTACCGGAATGTTGTGTTGCTGGGCAAAACGCAACACCTGTTGTCGCATGATCCCATCTACACACCCCGATGAGCCGGCGGGAGTGAATAATTTTCCATCCTTTATCCAGAAGAGATTTGAGCTGATGCTTTCGATCAATTTTTTGTCCTGATTTTCAATCAGACAGTCGTCCCAATGGTTCTCTTTTTTGTGTAGACCAGCCAGAATGTAAGGGGTAGCTGAAAGGGTTTTAAAAGGGGCTATGAGGGACCATACTTTGGGAAATCCGTCATAAATTCCAATTTTCAAACCTTCAGTGTTGAGGTGAAAGCCTTTGCCTTCCACTGGAGAGGCTTCCAGAAGCCATGCCGGATTATTGGTTTCCGGTGTATAAAGCCCCCCCTCACGTCTGAAGACCGACAACCTAATGCGGGCATCTGTAAAAATGCGGTTTCGAACGATCAGACGTTCGAAGTGTTCCCGGAGTACGTTTGCGGAAGGAAACGCGGATGTTGCTATTTGCAAGACGGACATTCCCCGCAGGAGCCGTCTGTAATGATCATCAAAGAACAACGGGCGTGTTTGATGACAGCGAATGGTCTCGAAAAGGCCGTCTCCGTATCGAAATGCCCGGTTGGCAGGTGAGAAAAGCGGCTTGCCGGTCTCATAAAAATGCCCGTTGAGGATAAGGTATTTCTTTGTTCCGGGAGGCATGTTGGTGCAAATGATTTTATAAATTAAAACTCATCAGTTTGTTGAAAAAATGGATGGCCAGAGACGGCTCATAGAGTACGGGAAATAGCAGTCCGTAAAGGGCTCCGTAATAGTGTGCATCGTGTCCGATATTGTCAACATTGCGTCCTGACATATATTTGGAGTATATGATGTAGAGTACACCAAAGACTATTCCCGGGATGGGAATGATACCAAACAAGTAAATGGGGTTGTAAGGATTGAACAGGATGGAGGTGAAAACCACTGCAGAGACCGCACCTGAAGCGCCCACAGCGTTGTAATGGGGGTTGTCTTTTTCCTTGTTCAGTGTGGCTATGGTGGAGATGACAATGGCACTGATGAAGAGGATGAGGTATCTTATGGTCGCACCACCGGCGAAGGCCTGATCGAAATAAAACAGAACAGCTCTGCCGAAAGAGTACAGCACAAACATGTTGATGAGAAGGTGTATCCAACTGCCATGCACCAGTCCGTAAGAGACCATTCGGTGTATCTCCCGGCGATGAATGATTTGCCAGGCGTTGAATTGTAATTTTCCCATGACAGCAGGATTACTGAAGGCATAGATGCTGACTGCCGAAATCGCAATAATAATGATGATGTTTATATCCATATGGGTTGTAAAATTTTTAAAATTGAGAGGTTTTTAAATTTTAAAGAGCTGGTTCAGTGCATGATCTTGAACACCAGTTCTTGTAACAGGTCGCCATGTGTGGCAGAATTGTTGTTAAACCCCTTGGAACGCATGTCGTATTCCCTCAGAAGAGAGACCACCTGCCGGCACTTGGTCCAGTTGAAACGCCGGGCGGCAGCCTGGTAGTTTTTCACAACAAAAGGTGGCACACCAAGCTTGGAAGCCATGTTTTGCTGGCTTTTATCCTGGGTGGCAAGATAGATCATGAGTTTTCGGAAAAAGCCGAAAAGGGCGCCTATTACAAGTTGAATAGAATAGACGTTAGGATTTTGGCCGAAAATGCGTATAATTTGATTGGCCTTCAGAACATCACCCTTTACGATGGCATCCTGAAGTTCAAAGGCATTGTAGTCTTTACTGATGCCGATATAATCTTCAATGTGTTTGGGGGTGATGGTGTTGACGTCTTTTCCCACAGCTACTTTTAGCTTATCCAGTGCCTTTACGATATTCGACAGGTTGGAGCCCAGATGCTCAACCAACATCACATTCGCTTTGGGGTCAATGTCAAGTCCTATGGATTTAAGATATTTGTTGATCCATGGGCCGGTTTCGTATTCTTTGAGTTTCCTGGTTTCAAGGGTGACGAATTCCTTGTTGGTCATTAATTTCCATACTTTCCTGCGCTTGTCGAATTTGTCCCGGTGGTTCAGGACCAGTATGGTTGTGGGGGCAGGGGCGTTGAGGTAATGTTCGAGAGCCTCCCAGTCTTTAATATTCTGGGCTTCTCTGACAATGATCACCTGTTTGGGAGCCATCATTGGGTAGCGGCGGGCAGCATGGACGATATCCGTGGCATTGACATCATTTCCGTAAAGGATGGTCTGATTGAAATCTTTTTCTTCCTTTTTGATTGCATGTTCGGCAATGTAATCGGTTATATAGTCCGCATACCAGGGTTCTTCACCAGTAAGCAGGTAGATCTGGGCAAAATTGCCTTTTTTAAGTTCCGAAACAATTTCTTCGAATTTCATATTAGTATTGGATGATGCCTTTGAGCGCGCAAAGTTACAATTTTAATTCTGAAACCGGCTTTTTAGAATAATCGATCACTGGAGAGTCGGCAATGCTCAATTGTCAAATCTGAGATGTTTCACGGATTTCCCGTGATTAATGATCTCTTTCAGCGAATTGATGCCAATGTGGAGGTGTTCTTCCACGTATTCCCGTGTCACTCGCTGATCGCTTGAGATGGTTTTGATACCGGTGGAGATCATAGGCTGGTCTGAAACCAGGAGCAGGCCTCCTGACGGTATGGAGTTGGCAAAACCTACCGTAAAGATGGTGGCCGATTCCATGTCGATGGCCATGGCCCGTGTTTTGGCCAGGTATTTTTTGAAGCGTTCATCGTACTCCCAGACCCGTTTGTTTGTGGTAAAGACAGAACCCGTGAAATAATCCCTGCCATGATCACGGATGGCTGTAGATACCGCCCGTTGAAGGCTAAATGCCGGCAGAGCCGGAATTTCGGGGGGCAGATAATCGTTTGATGTTCCGTCGCTTCGTATCGCAGCAATGGGGAGAATGAGGTCGCCCAGGGTGTTTTTCTTTTTCAGGCCACCGCATTTGCCCAGAAAGAGGACCGCGTTTGGGTTGATGGCACTTAAAAGGTCCATAATGGTGGCCGCATTTGGACTTCCCATGCCGAAGTTGATGATGGTAATGCCTTCAGCACTACAATTGGGCATGTTGTGTTCTTCCCCAATGATAGGGGCATTGTGCCACTTCGAAAAAAGTTCTACATAATGATGGAAATTGGTCAGCAGAATGTGTTTGGTGAAATCTTCCAACGGACGGCCGGTATAACGTGGTAGCCAGTTTTGCACAATGTCTTGTTTGGTTTTCATTTTCATTTTACGGTTTATTGGTGATACAAGTACCTCTGCTCGTTAACGACCGGGTTGGGGTGGCGATGTTTTCCGGGTAAACCAACGAAACGAGCATGGCAAAGGTTGTCACAACAGAATGTGTATAAATCATTGCATGCGAGCCTGCCTGGCGGGTTATGAAACAGAAACATTCTGGATTTTAGATGTTAAAACATTAAAATTGATGGTTCCATATACATAAAACGGCAGACAGGCCTGCCTGGCGTTTTATGAAAAATGAGGTTTATTCTACAAACCAATTTTTGTTTCATATAGAAGAATAGTTATATGAAAAATGGCAGACAGGCCTGCCTGCCGGCCTAATAAAACAAAGATCCTGATTTCTGAGAAAAATTCTTTGGAACACATGGATTCTTTTTCAGAAAACGTCAGGCAGGTTCCATCCGACCTTAAAAAACAAATTTTATACGGATGAATATAGTATAATTTTGTTCAGCATCTGTTTAAATCGTGTATTTTTGCTGTATGAAGATGCTAAACTTGCCAAAATTCACATTCCGGTATAAGGAAGAATCGGGGAAAAAGTTTATTTATGATGAAGTGCGCAGCAAATTTGTGGTGCTGACCCCTGAGGAGTGGGTCCGTCAGAATTTTTTGCGGTATATGCACGAACATCTTCAATATCCCCGGGGGCTTACGGGCGTGGAGAAGATGCTGAAGATCGGAGGAATGGCTCAGCGTTGCGACATTGTTTTGTACAACCGCAAAGGGAGGCCGGTGATGATAGTGGAATGTAAAGCGCCTTCTGTGGTGATAGGTGATTCGGCTTTGCAGCAGGCAGCGCGTTACAATACGACATTGAAAGTGCCCTATCTCGTGTTGACCAATGGGATACACCATTATTGTATCTTTACCGATATTTCAAGCGGTGATTATTCTACGTTGCCCGTTTTCCCGAAATTCGGGGAACTTCAGGAGAATACTTTGCCGGGGAAGCGTGAATGAGCTGAATCCACAAAGTGAAACGGTTTATTTTCCGGAAATTTTCTGGTACATCAATTCATCCTTGTAGCCGGCAGATGTTTTTAGCCACTCTTTTTTACGGCCGACCAGTTCAAATCCCAGACTTTCGAAAAGTTTAATGCTTGCCTCATTATCTTCCGATATGTCGCAAAACACCTGATGAAGTCCCAATTGATTGAAAGCATATTGGGTAAAGAGGTCTACAGCTTCGCGGGCATGTCCTTTTCCACGCTCGGGTTTATAGATCATTACCCCTATGCCACCCCGGTTATGATAGGGATCAAAGTCAAACAGATCGATCATCCCGATGCTGTCTTGTTTTTTCCCGTTGACAACATCGATCATCAGCCGCAATTGTTTGGTTTGATAGATGTCGAGTGATATTTGCTTGATATAAGTCAGTATTTGATGACGGCTAAAAGGGGTCAGGGTGTTACTGACCGGCCATAATTCCATTTGGTTTTCCCATTGGTAAAGAAGATCTGCATCTTCCGGCTCCAGGGCCCGGAGTATTATCTTTTCATTTCTGATCATATCCCATGTTTTTGGACGGGCAAAAATAATCTTTGGCCTTCATATGTCAAAAATGAAAAGGCCTCCGGTTCACTTGTCTTTTTCGTCTTCCCTGACTTTTTCCAGGATGACGGGGGGTAAATAAACGGCTCTCTCTTTTGTTTTGTAGTCGTCCGTGTTTTTCAGGTTGAACGATTGTTTATGGGGTTTGTGTTTTTCACATTCGATGATAAGTTCATATTCTTTGGCTGCTGGGACGATGGCTACGAACTTACCCGATGAAGGGTTGATGCGGTAAGTGCCCAGGGGCTCATTGGAGGCCTTATCTGTGATGCGAATAACCGCTTTTTCGGCCGGATCTTCTTCATGGTCATATATGTGAGAAGATACAACGGACATAGACCGTTCGTCGGTTTCAGGAAAACGCAGGAGATAAAGGTCGGTTCTGCCCATGTTATTCTCACGATGGGTGGCGTAGTAAACCCTCTGGTTATTGGGTGTCGGCATAAAGAAGAGGTCGTCCGAGGCAGTATTGATCGGGTATCCCATGTTTTGAGCGGGGCCCCATTCCCCGTTTTCGTCTTTTTCACTTTTGAAAATATCGTATCCGCCCATTGAGTTATGTCCGTCCGAAGAAAAATACAGGGTTTCATTGTCGGCATGAATGAACGGCCCTTCCTCGTCGTGGGGGGTGTTGATGTTTTCTCCTGCGTTTAATGGCTCTCCCCACGAGCCGTCAGGTAACTTATGAGAGATGTAAATGTCTTTTCCTCCCATCCCGCCCGGGCGGTCGCTTGAAAAATAAATGGTGTTGCCGTTATTGGAAAAAGAAGCATGGGATTCGTGATGGTTCGAATTGATGGGGGCGGGAAGCGGTTCCGGATCCTTCCAGCCGTCAAATGTTCGACGGGTAATAAAAAGGGATCCGTTTTGTCCGTCGTTTTGAAAGAAAACCAACCCTTGTCCATCAGGAGTGAGTCCCACAGTAGCTCTGTGAGCCAATGGATCACCCGGAATATCCAACACTTCAGGTTCTGTCCATTGTCCATTGCGCCATTGGCTTTCAAAGATGTTTTCAAAATAAGGCCCGTCGGCATCCTGTGATTCGAGAGGCCGGTTGGAGGTGAAATAGACTGTGGATTCGTCGTGTAAAATAACAGGACTGTGGTCGTAATGGGGACTATTGAGGTTTTTCCCCAGGTGTTCTATTTCCATTTCCACAGGCTCTTTTTTCAGTTGGTCGAAATTGTTACAGAATTGTATTTCCTGGTCAATTTCTTCAAGTATCTCCGCGTCTGATGTAAATTCTTTAAGTCTTTGAAATTTATCTCTTGCTCTGCCGGTTTCTTCGTTAAGGCGGTAAGCCTGAGCCAGGAAGAAATGCGCTTCCAGGGTTTCATCATCATTTTTCGAATCATCCTGCAGGGGATATAATTCAGTAGCTCTTTGGAGCATTTCAATGGCTTCCTGCATGTTAACTTCACGGCTCATCATGCTGAAACCTGTAAGGAATATGGCCTCGGGGTGCTTTTCTTCCACCAGAGGTTCAAGCAGGTTTATGGCTTCAACATATAATCCTGTTTCAATCAGTTCATCGGCTTCGCTCAGGATGCTTTGTTGCGCATCAACCGGGAATTGTACTAAAAAAAGAAGGGACAAAAGTAATACAACGACGAAATTGGATCTTTTTAATGTCATGAGCATCTTTTTTGATGCATCAAAATACAAAAAAATATGAGGGTAGCCGTTGTTTGTTACCTGAGAATTTTTTGAATGACAGATTTTTAATGATGAAGACCCGTTTTTATTTGATGTTTGGTTTCGGAAAGATCTGGCAAAGATGTTTGGCATCACTCAGAAATAAGAGGGAAGGGTCATGCCATAAAATTATATTGTAATAGCCCGTTTTGCAATTCTTTATGGCTTCAATTAAGTCTTGTGGCGTAATGTTTTGAGTAGAAAGCAGGAGGTGTGGGGGGCCGTTCTGTTTTTTTCTGTTTTGGAGGGTTTTTGAGAACTCAAAAGGGAAGGAGTGTTTAAGTTTGTGGTAAATATCCATTGAGGAATCGGGGTGGAGACGGATGGGGAAAGTTATTTCACGGTAAAAGGTAGATCTGAATTTGTGTTTGATGCCCGAAAAGAAGGCCAAAGTTTTTATGGTCACCATAATAAGTGCCATTTTGAGGGGATGATGATGACTGTTGTAATATTTTTTGTAGAACCGTCCCATCGAATCATAAAACAGCCGGGCATAATCGGGGGATTTTTTGCTTGTCTCTCCTTTGAAGTGGACCACAGGTAATTCAGGATTATACCAGACTTCAAAACCTTTGCAGGATATTTCCCAGGAAAGGTCGATGTCTTCTGCGTATAAAAAATACCGGGGGTCAAATCCCCCTGTTTGTTTCATAGCCTCCCGTGACACCACCATGAATGAGCCTGACAGAACTTCCGTCTCAGAAGGAATGTCATCAGGGATATGGCGGGCATAATAGTGCCATTTCTTTTTGGAATAGGGAATCGCTTTTTCTATTTGGGTAAACCTGAAAAAAGAAGCAACCGGGCCCGGGAAATTTCTCTTTGATTCCTGAAGGTAATTGCCTTGTCCGTCAACCATTTTAACCCCCATAGCTCCAGTTTTGGGATGCTCTCTGAAGAAACGAATGGTTTTTTCTTCAAAATCAGGGGGGACAATGGTGTCGGGGTTCATCATGATTATAAATTGACCACTTGCCATGGAAAAGCCCCGGTTACATGCCTTCCCGAAGCCTTCATTGGTTTCATTGCGGATGAGTTGAATGAACGGATAATCTGAAGTGATCTTTTTAAGATATGGATCATTCCCGGCATTATCGATCAGAATGACTTCGCTGTGCCGGAGACCGCTTTGCGCAAGGGACCAAAGGCATAAATGAGTGATCGGAGTCGTATAATAGGTGACAATGATGATGGAGAGGTCTGGAGTCATAATTTAAGATCCGGTTTAGAGATCAATAGTCTGTTGAGTTTTTGCAATTATCTTGAAAACAGTTATTTATGTTTTAAAGATGCATTGTGTTAACATGCAATCTTTCAGTGTTGTATGATTCATTTTTCATCTGCCAAAACATCTAAATCATTCAAAATGGGGTGTTTAATTAGTGCCCTGCTATAAATTAAGCAACGTTTGTTTCTGGCAAGCGTAACAGCCTGTTCCGACCCTTCGGGAAAGCAAATGGTACTTTATGGACAGACACTAATTAATATTGTTGATTCTTTGGTTATGTCAAAAAAGAGAGCAACCTTTTTTTCCGGCTTTGAGCTTCGAGCTTTCAGCTACAAGTCCTTTCTGCCTTATACCTCCACGAAGGAAATACTTAAACCTAAAAACCTTAGAGGTTATTCTCTGCAAAAAAGCCATTTTAAAAAACCGCAAAAGGTTTTTCTTTCCGCTTTTTGGTATTGTTGCATGAAAAGCGAACGTTCTTCTTCAGGAATATTCTGGCTCAGCATTTGGTATATTTCGCCCCATCCCGGAAAACCCCCGACATTTCGATCATCAATAAATACGTCTGCACTGATTTTGCGGCTCATGGTGCCATCGAATTCTTCTTCTGGGAAGCTTTTGTTAACGGCATAAAATTCAAGTCCGTTTTGCCGGCAGAATTCCACTGCAGCTTCCAGTTCATCCCCTGTTCTGAATGTCCATAAGACCAGCAAATGCCCTTGTTCCTGAAAGGCTTTCAGGGTCTCAAAAGCAAATAATTTTTCTTTTCCGATCTCCGGGTATCTGTGTTCGACAATAGTGCCGTCAAAATCAACTGCTATAACCATGGCTCTGTGGGTTTATTCGGTTTCGTCGGTTTCTATTTCCCGGATAATACTGTTTTTTCCGGGCCGGTTTATCAGAAATGCCAGGAACAATAAGGCAAACAAATAAAGAAATGTGGTGTCGGCTGTGATCATATACCCCAATAAGCCCAGGATTGATAACGCTTCCATGGTTGCGATTTTGACAAAGAAACTGTTACGAAACTGGAGGAGTTTTTCATGAAGTGCCAGATCGGGGTCGAGATGGCGGATTTTCTGACTGTGAAAGTAGTGACTTGCAGGAATGCCCACGAGGGCAAGGACCAGGATGACCGCTTTCAGGTTTTCTGCCTGGGTAAGACTCCATTCTATGACCGGACCGGAGGTTTCTACGATGACCAGGGCAACAATGAAGATGATTCCTATGGCTCCCAGCAGGGCCCAGAAGATGGTGATAATCTGACGAATGATCTTGTCTCGTTTCATAAATTTAAGTCTCATTTTCAAAGGGCTGCCTGTCAACCAGTGAGCGCCCAAGCGTTACTTCGTCGGCATACTCCAGTTCGTCTCCAATCGCCACACCGCGGGCAATGGTGGTGAATTTTACCGGATATGACCGGAACTTACGGTAAAGAAAAAAATTGGTGGTGTCTCCTTCCATTGTGGTGCTCAGGGCAAATATGATTTCACTTACTTCTCCCTTGCGGAGCTTCTCCTCCAGGGGAGCAATGGTCAGATCGTCAGGCCCCGTGCCATCCATAGGTGATATCAAACCGCCCAATACATGATAAATACCCTGATATTGATGGGTGTTTTCAATGGCCATGACATCCCGGACGTTTTCAACAACACATACTGTACTGTGGTCCCGTCGCGGATCCGAACAAATGGAACAAAGATCACTGTCTGAAATATTATAACAACTTTTGCAGTATTTTATTTCATCAATGAGGGTCGTAATGGCATCAGCAAAGCCATATACCGATTCTTTATCGTGGTTCAGAAGATGAAGGACCAGTCTCAAAGCGCTTTTTTTCCCTATCCCGGGAAGGCGGGAAAACTCATTAACGGCATTTTCCAGTATTTTTGACGGAAATTGAAGATCGCTCATTTCTGCGGATTTTGAATTTGCAAAGTTAAAAATAAAATAGATACTCTCCCATATGTAATTAACCGGCCGGGATGTCCCAAATGGAAAGGGACCGCTTATCCGGGAATTGGCCTGACCCACAAATATTACGGGCAGATTCGGTGACAACTCATGAAAAATCCCTTTTTTTGCAGATGTAAAAAAAACATCCCTCATGGATCCATTATTTATACTGACTCTTATAGGTGGTTATTTCGTGGTTTTGATCCTCATATCGGTCATAACTTCCCGGCATGCAGATAATTTCAGTTTTTTTCTGGGTGACCGCAAATCGCCCTGGATGGTGGTATCTATTGGGATGGTGGGAGCTTCTTTATCGGGGGTGACCTTCGTGTCGGTACCAGGGTATGTAACCTCCGTGGGTTTTACCTACATGCAGATGGCAGCCGGGTTCTTTGTGGGCTACATCGTCATCGCTTACGTATTGCTTCCTCTTTATTACAAGATGAATCTCACCTCAATTTATACTTATCTTCAGGGAAGATTTGGTAACGATTCTTACAAATCGGGAGCTTTTTTGTTTATTGCCAGCAAACTGGTGGGAGCATCGGCCCGCCTATACCTGATGGCGGTAGTGCTTCAGATCTCTTTGTTTGAAGAGTTGGGAATATCTTTCAGCACGACAGTCTTTGTACTCATAGGACTGATATGGCTCTATACTTTCCGGGGCGGAATAAAGACCATTATCTGGACCGATGCTTTACAGACCATATTGTTCCTGGTGTCAGTGATCGTGACCATTATATACATAGGGCGTGCCCTTGATCTGACATTGATGGAGATGGGACGTGAAATTGGGCAGAGCGAATTTTTCAGAGTATTTGAATTTGAAAACTGGCATTCGCCCCAGCATTTTGCCAGGCAGTTTTTATCGGGGGTATTTATTACCATTGTGATGACCGGTCTGGATCAGGATATGATGCAGAAAAACCTTAGCTGTAAAAACCTTAAAGAGGCCCGGAAAAATGTCCTTTCTTACGGATTTGCTTTTATTCCGGTCAATTTTTTGTTTCTTTCCTTAGGTGTTTTGCTGGTGCTTTTTTTGAACCAGCAGGGAATTGATATGCCGGAGAGGGCCGATGATATTTACCCCATTGTGGCTACAGGCGGCCATCTCCCTTTGCCCGTTGGGGTGCTTTTCTTTCTTGGCCTTATGGGGGCTGCCTTCTCCAGTGCCGATTCTGCCCTTACGTCACTTACGACTTCCTTTTCCGTCGATTTTCTGGGAATCGGGAATTATTCACCGAAAAGATCGAAAAGAATTCGAATGATCGTACATTTGTGCTTTGCAATTGTGATTGGACTGATCATTATTGTTTTCCGGAAACTCGGGCAGGACAGTGTAATTGACACCATATACACCCTTGCCGGGTATACATATGGTCCTCTGCTGGGACTTTATGCGTTTGGTTTGTTTACCCGGCGGAAGGTAAAGGATAAAATGATCCCCATTCTGGCGGTTTTAACGCCGGTCCTTACCGGAGTTTTGGATTTTAACGCACAGGAATGGTTTGGCTTTACACTGGGATACGAAAAACTCATGCTTAACGGAGCCATGGCTTTTCTGGGAGTATGGCTTTTTTCCGGGAAACCAAAACAGGATATTCTGGTATAAGCCATGTTTTGTAGCTTGTATTTAAGACAATAGATCGTTAATCTTTTGCAAGCATTTGTTATTCAGTTGTTTAAGACTTAAAAGTTGTTTGTATTAAAATGCAGATTATCAGTAATCTATGAATCATCTAAAATCTTAAATCTAAAAATCTAACGATCTATTGTAAGATATTTAATTAATTCATAAAACAAAAAATCAAAATATAATGAGAAATCTAAAACTTATCTTATTGACGGTTCTGGTTATTCCATTGTTGTCGAGTTGTGGTTATAACCGCATGGTTGAAATGGAAGAGAACATAGATGCCAGCTGGGCACAGGTTGAAAACGTCTATCAGCGAAGGGCTGATCTGGTCCCGAACCTTGTGAATACGGTTAAAGGATATGCCGAACATGAGAGAGAAACCCTGGAGGCTGTTGTTGAAGCAAGATCAAAGGCTACCAGCATCAATCTCTCGGCCGATGAGCTAAACGAACAGAATATGCAACGATTTGAGGAGGCGCAGGAAGGTCTCTCTTCTGCCTTGTCCCGTTTAATGGTCGTCATGGAACGATATCCGGACCTTAAGGCGAATGAGAATTTCCGCGATCTTCAGGCTCAGCTGGAAGGTACTGAGAATCGAATTGCGGTGGAACGCCGCAAATTCAACGAAGCCACAAGAGCTTATAATACTTATATCAGACAATTTCCACGGAATTTTATTGCCGGTATGTTCAACTTTGAAAGCAAACCTTATTTCGAAGCCGACGAAGGAGCCGATGAGGTGCCTGAAGTGGAGTTTTAAAAGGAGCTTCAGAGTCGTGACGGTCCTTTGCGGTCATTGAATGCTTAATATTTCGGGATAAATCAGGTTTAATTCAAAAGACAAAATATTATGGCCAAACATCTTTTCTCCGAAGAACAGAAAAAACAAATCGTAGAAGCCATTAAAGAGGCTGAACTAAATACCTCGGGCGAGATACGCGTGCATATTGAAAAAAAATGTCCCGAAGATGTGATGGACAGAGCCGCATTTCTTTTTAAAAAGCTGAAAATGCATAAAACCGAAAAACGGAATGGTGTTCTGTTTTATCTGGCGGTAAAAGACCATAAGTTTGCCATTATAGGCGATGCCGGCATTAATGCCGTTGTTCCCGAAGGGTTTTGGGCCAACATTAAGGAAACTATGGCCAAATATTTCAAAGAGGGGGATTTTACAACGGGCCTGGCTGAAGGTATAAGGATGAGCGGTGAACAGTTGAAATCCCATTTCCCCTATCAGAGTGATGATGTCAATGAGTTGTCCAATGATATTTCCTTCGGGAAAGAGTAATAATGCCTCAAAAAGTTAGCGTATATGAAGCGATTCAGTTTATTATACATTGTGTTGTTGATCCTTTTTACCAGAAGTTTTGGGCAGGCAATGCCTGAGCGTCCGGATCCGCCACGTCTGGTGAATGATCTGGCCGGGGTACTTGATAACAGCACGGCGAACCAACTCGAAGGCGAGTTGGCTTCTTTTGCCCGTGAAACCAGTACTCAAATTGCTGTGGTGACCATTTCAGATCTCGGTGGGTACGATGCCGGGGATTATGCCTTTCAACTGGCAGAAGAATGGGGCATCGGACAAAGCGACAGTGATAACGGCATTTTGATGCTGGTTCAGCCCAAATCAAACGATCAACGTGGACAAGCTTTTATTGCCACAGGTTATGGTCTGGAAGGCGTTGTTCCCGATGCGGTTGCCAACCGGATTGTAGACAACGAAATGATCCCCCGCTTTAAGCAAAATGATTATGCAGGGGGGATTGCCAGAGGGGCGTCTGTTTTGATGGACCTCACCCGTGGAGCTTATTCGGCCGAAGGATATATGGAAAAGACCAACGATTCGCGGGGCTTGTTTACCGGACTTGGCATCGCGATCATCATGCTGGTCTTTTTCCTTACGGCTTCCCGCGGAAATAAAGCCCGTCACAGTTCACTCGGACGCAACCTTTCTTTTTGGGTTCTCCTGTCGATGATGATGAGCGGTGGTCGTGGCCGTCATCCCGGAAGCTGGGGCAGTTTTTCCTCCGGGACTGGTTCATTCGGTGGAGGCGCTGGCGGAGGTTTCGGCGGTTTTGGCGGTGGCAGCTTCGGTGGCGGCGGTGCCGGCGGAAGCTGGTAAGATTACTTTCTTCCAGTTAAAGCGGGATTAGCTTAGCCATCGGATGATTTTGTTTGGGATGTTTGTTTATCTGGAAACCAGGGTGTATGTCTCACCCTTCCGGGTTTTCAGATCATATTCCTTTGTTGGCGGGAGTTTAACCTCGTTTAATTCTGCTGAACCAGATATTAGGGGGTCTTTTATCTGTGGTTTGTCGAAAAAAGGATTGGGATTGACACCTGAGGCTTTTTTCAGACCGGAGCCATCGGATAAAACCACCTCGTTAGGAACGCGAATGCGGCAGTTTCCGCCCAGTTTGGAGTTGATTTTTATTTCACTGATTTCCCCTTCTTTCCAGGAAAAACTTACCTCAAACCCCCCGGGCGTTCGCAGACCTGTGATTTCACCCTTTTGCCATTCATCAGGAAGGGCAGGTAAAAAGTGAACCGTCCCGTCATGGCTTTGCATGAGCATTTCCGCAATTCCCACAGCACATCCGAAATTGCCGTCAATTTGAAAGGGGGGATGGGCATCTAGCAAATTGGGGTAAGTTCCCCCGTTTTCCCCGGAATTATTTTCAGTATTAACCAGCGATAACTGGTCTTCTATCAATTTATAAGCATGATTGCCGTCGAGCATACGTGCCCAAAAATTCACTTTCCACCCCATTGACCAGCCTGTGGACACATCCCCTCTGTGTTTCAGGGTTGTTCTGGCTGCTTCAAATAATTTGGGGGATGAATAAGGTGAAATTTGATTGGATGGGTAGAGCCCATACAAATGAGAAATGTGACGGTGCTTGTCATCCGGGCTGTCCAGGTCTTCCATCCATTCCTGAAGCTGTCCGTGCTGCCCGATTTGCATGGGTGGCAGGCGGTCCAGGGTCTTTTGAAAACCGGTGACCAAATCTTCGTCTTTATCCAATAATTTGGCCGCTTGAATGGTTCGTGAAAAAAGATCGAAAAGAATTTGATTGTCCACGGTGGGGCCAGCACAAACGGAAGGACGTCCTTCCGGCGCATTTTCCGGGGATATGGAAGGATTGGTGACCAGCCATTTGTTCGTTGGCTCCTCAACCAGGAAATCCTGATAAAAGAGACAGGCTGATTTCAGGACCGGATAAACAGATTCCAGGTATTCCAGGTCTCCGTTGTAAAGGTATTTTTTCCAGAGGTGTTGAGACAACCAGGCTCCTCCCATGGGCCACATGCCCCAAAAAGCTCCGTCAATAACGCCGGAGATCCTCCAGATGTCGGTGTTGTGGTGCGTAACCCACCCTTCGGAACCGTACATGGTCTCAGCGGTTTTTTGTCCGGTTTCGGAAAGTTCCTTTACCATTTGGATGAGGGGTTCATGCATTTCCGGTAGATTGGTTTTCTCGGCCGGCCAGTAATTCATTTCGGTGTTGATGTTGATTGTGTATTTGCTGTCCCAGGCCGGTTGGGTGCTCCCGTTCCAGATCCCTTGCAGGTTGGCGGGCTGGCCACCGGGGCGAGAGCTGGAGATCAGCAAATAACGTCCAAACTGATAATAGAGCGAAACCAGTGCGGGGTCGTTGGTTTGTGAGAAATTTTCAACTCTGACATCGGTGGGACGTTCGGCTGCAGGAGATGTGCCCAGGTCTAACCGGGAACGATTGAAATATTTCTGGTAGTCCTTAATATGGGCTGATTTTAAATCCGTGTATTTTTTTGTTTCAGCACTGGTTAAAAATTCTTTGCATTTTTTGGTTTCATTGGCTGAGAGCGTTTTGTAATCTACAAAATTGGTAGCTATGGAAATGAGAATGACCACTTTGTTGGCTTCATTCACCTTAATTTTATCTGAATCGACAGATGTGGATCCGCCTGAGTTTATGATTTTTGCCCGTGCATTGAATTCCACTTGTCCTTCAACACCTTCATGTGTGCCTGAAAGTCCGGTCATTTCCAGGGTGTTTTCATTTATTGCCGTGGCTGATTGTTGCAAAGGTCCTTCAAAGTTTGCCGAGAAAGAAAGACTTTCTTTTTCGCTGGCCGATAATTTGACAGCAATGACCTGATCGGGTTTTGAGGCAAAAACTTCACGTTTGTAATCCACGTTGTTCACCGAATAGGTCGTGGTAGAGAGGGCGTTTTCAAGATCAAGTTCCCTGTAATAATTGGAATAATTGTCGTGATTGGGAAATGTCAGATTGAGGTTGCCAATGGTTTGATACATGGATCCATGCAGTTGCTCTGCCACCATGTTTTCATTGACCATTTCTTCGGCTTCGTGGTGTTTGCCGTTAAAGATCAACTCCCTTACTTCAGTCAAAGCATCCAATGCTTTTGGATTGTCGTTGCGTGATGGGCCGCCCGACCAGAAAGTCTCTTCGTTGAGCTGAATGTTTTCATTGACAGGGTCGCCAAAGA
>JAWOCV010000182.1:0-4713 GCA_046483585.1 Marinilabilia sp. | reverse complement strand
CCATAGTGACCACCGGGGAAGGGCTCACCCTCCGGATATCGTCCAATGAAAGGTTTCAGGTATTTATCGGGCAGCACCATCTCGGCATGAGGTATGGTGTAAGCGAGATACAGAAAAAACGGATCATCCTGATTTTCTCTGATAAAATCGAAAGCTTTTTCGGTTTGTATGTCGTGACTGTAAACCGGCTCCTCATATTCGACCCGTTGATTATTTTCATACAGGTAATCCACAAAATAGTGATGGGCGTGACGCTGACAATTGTACCCGAAAAAATAGTCAAACCCCATTTTTAGCGGAGTGCTTTCCGATCCGGGGTGACCCAGGCCCCATTTTCCTATGCAGGCATTGGTGTATCCTGCATCTTTGAGTTCATGGGCAATTGTCCGGGTATCTTCGGGCATCGGGTGTTGTCCTTCGGGTTGAATTTCCTGGTTTCCCCTGATGGGGGTATGGCCCGTGTGCAGACCTGTTAGTAAGGTACTCCTCGAAGGAGCACACACGGTACTCCCGCTGTAATGGGCTGTGAATCGTATGCCCTCTTCAGCCATGGCATCGATGTTGGGGGTTTCGAATTTTTCCTGACCATAGCAACTGAGGTCGTTATAGCCCAGGTCATCGGCAAGAATATAGATAATATTCGGTTTTTCCGGTTCTTTTTCTTCGTTGCCTGCACAAGATCCCAGGGTTAAAAGCGCAAGAACGGCAGGTATATTTTTGGGTATATTTGAAATCATGATTGCAGATTGTTCATGTTATACGATTCGTCTTAAATCTTATATCTAAAAATCTAATGGTCTATTGCGGCAGATTCCTGCCGATCTATTGATTATTCCTCTTCCTCCAAAAACAGTTCAATTACCGGAATCTCCACGTTGGGTTTGGTGACAGGCAGCACCATATTCAGGTCTTCTTCCCCCAGCTTGTCCCTGTGCCAGTGTCCGGTGGGTTCGGAAAATTCGATTTCCGAAGCATCGTGAAGAAAGCGGGCATATTCGACTTTGTCTTTGTAGCCGGGCAATCTGAAGTTTTCTAATGGGTATTCCAGAAGGTGGATATACAACCGGTTTGTTTCAGGATTGAAGGTCAGCAGGCTGTTTTCCGGTACATCAAAGGTGTCCGGGGCCTGGGTGCAGCCATATATGGCATTGTCATGGTACTTCATCCATTCACCGATAGAGTCGAGCGCTTTGTCTGCCCGGTAATCAAAATTGCCGCGGCCGGTGGGGCCTACGTTGAGGAGAAGATTGCCACCTTTGCTGACCGATTCGATGAGAAGGCCCAGCAATTGCCGTTTGCTTTTCCAGGTGTCTTCATCCCGGTGATAGCCCCAGGAACCACTGAAAGTCTGACATGTTTCCCAGGGCACTTTTTCCCCGTCGATGGTGGGCCATTCCGCCACTTTGAACTGCTCGGGGGTGATGAAATCCCACCCACCTGGCACATCTTCCAGGTCGAGCCGGTCGTTGATGATGATGTGGGGCTGGAGTTCCCTTGCCATTTTCATCAGTTTCTCCGATTGCCAGTCATCCCGGTCTTTGCCATGTTTGCCGGGGAAGGAGTAATCGAGCCACAAAAGGTCGATTTTGCCATAGTTGGTCATCAGCTCACGAACCTGTTTATGCAGGTATTCCCGGTAAATGGCCATGTCTCTGTCTTCATTCATCTCTTCATATTCTTCATCGGTGTCGGGGCGTTGGGGATGAATGCGATCAATGGTGTATTCGGGATGATGCCAGTCGATCAGGGAGTAGTAAAAGCCGACTTTGAGACCTTCTGCACGTACAGCCTCTACAAATTCTTTGATGAGATCACGTCCGGCCGGTGAGTTGGGCGCATCGTAATCGGTGTATTCCGAATCAAACAGACAGAAGCCTTCGTGATGCTTGGTTGTCAGTACAATGTATTTCATGCCCGCTTCTTTGGCTTTGCGGGCCCATTTTTGAGGGTTGTACAGATTAGGATTAAACTGATCGAAGTATTTTTGATACTCCTCATTGGTCATGCGTTCACGCATCTTCACCCATTCATGTCTGGCCGGCAGCGCATAAAGTCCCCAGTGAATGAACATCCCGAAGCGGTCGTTGCGCCACCACTCCAGACGTTCTTCTTTTTCCTCCGGGCTTTCTTCCCAGCCCTGGGCCCTGGTAAAACTTCCCGGTAGCAGGAAGATGACGGCCAGTAAAATCAAAAATTGTTGCATAGCTGACTGAATTAAAGGTTTTAGTAAAAAACTGCCGGATACCTGTCGTAATAACAGGTCCCGGTAGTTTCTTATGGTTTGATAGAATTAACCCGGATTATTGACTCCGTCGAACTACGTTTCATATAACGAAGAAGCGGTTCAATTATCCTTTTCACAGAAGGCATTACCATGTCCCGTATTGTTTGCTTTTACGGATCAGATTTTCCCGGCTGCTGTCGGTTACCGGGACCAATGTAAAACTATATTCATAGGCCTGGTCAGGTTTCAACTGGTATTCTTCCTGCGGACTTGCGCCCCAGCTGTTGTCGCCACCCAGGCCGCGCTGACCAAAGTCGATGTTCCAGCGCACCAGATCACGTTCATCCACAAAAGTAATGTGTTGTTGCTCTTCGTGGACAGGGCCGTATTCGAATTCTTCCCGCGCATCGAAGTCGGCCGTCAGATAAGGCATGGCCGTCATCTCAAAACCATTTCCGGGGTGTTGATTGCTTACGGCCAGGAGGCCTTCCCCCTGATCGTTGGTCAGGGCGGCCCACCTCACTTCCGTTTTGTTCCCGTTTTCCTGTGGACGGACATAAGGCACCATTTGGTCGGCGGCGTTGCCAGAATACAACCCGACAAAAGAGGATGTGTTCCGGTCGGTGTAGTTTTCCCACGGGCCTTTGCCAAACCATGTAAGCTGGTTGAATTCCCTCGGAAGCTGCATCACCATGCCGACACGTGGAATGTCACTTTCTTCCGAAGATGATGCATCCAGGTTGTTTTGCAGATGCACGCTTCCATCACCTCTGATGGTGTAAGTTGTATGGAATTGATTGCCGGTGGCGGAAAGGTCCCAGCTGACATTCACCCGGTAATTTCCGTGATTTGTTTCTTCGGCGGTCATCTCATTTAAAGGATGATTTTTGGTGACCTTCTTCCAGTTGATGTTGCGTTGCGGCATCTGGTTTCCGAAGTCATTATCATTGGGTGCCCGCCAGAGATCAGGCTCCGGACCGCCTGCATCTTTCAGCAGTTCATTGTTTTTGTTCAGGTAGCTTACAATCCGTCCGTTTTCTTTGCTGATGACAATGGTTGTACGCCCTGCTTCAAACGTGTAATTGTCCGCATTTTCTTCCATTTCCACAGTTGCATCAATGGCCGGACTTTCAGTTTGATTTTCTGCCTCCCATGGGAGTTTGATCTGCTCCCGGGCCACTACATGATCTGCCGGAACTATGCCCTGTTTTCTTGTTGTTGCGGCCTTCAGTTCCAGGAAATATTCGGTGTCCGGTTGGGGAGAAATGCCGGAAATATCGAAATTGATTACCCCGCCGAAATGGGGGGCAACTGCTGTTTCAGGAATGTCAATTTCTTTCAGGATCTTCCCGTCAGCCATGATGTTTGCTGTTAAGTTACATTCACGCAGATTGGTGAAATCGTAATGGTTTTCAACCAGCAGGCGGGCCACATTTTCATCGAGCCGCAGGGGTTTAAATTTAACGGGTTCAAGCGCTTTTTTGACTTCATGCAGTCCGGGTTGGGGTGTGCGGTCGGCAAAAACAATCCCGTTGAGCAGGAAGTTTCCATCGCTGGGCATATCTTCCCCGAAATCACCGCCATACGCCATGTAGCGCTCTCCGTCTTCATTGGTTTTCCAGAGGCCCTGGTCGACCCAGTCCCAGATGAATCCGCCCTGAAGTTGGGGATACCGGTTGATCACGTCCCAGTAGTCCTGGAAATTACCTGTGCTGTTGCCCATGGCATGTGCGTATTCTGAAGGAATAAAGGGGCGGTCGAGTGTTTTTTCGCCAAACCACTCGAAAGTTTCGGGACTTGGATATTGGGGAACAATGATATCGGTATTCCAGTCGAATTCGAGGGCAAACCGGCTGCCGATCTCCGTCCGTTCGTACTGGACGGGGCGTTTGGTGCGATCAAGCTCTTTGATGGCCTTGTAACCGGCATAGAAATTTACGCCATTGCCGCCTTCATTGCCCATGGACCATATTATGACAGACGGGTGGTTTTTGGTGCGTTCCACCATGCGGGTCATCCGTTCTACATGAGCTTTTTCCCAAAGGGGATCTTTTCCCAGGGAGCGTTCGCCGTATCCCAGTCCGTGGGATTCGATATTGGCTTCGTCCACGACATAAAGGCCGTATTCGTCACATAGCTCATACCAGCGTTCAGGCTGGGGATAGTGGGCGAGTCGGACCGCATTCAGATTGTTGCGCTTCATCAGTTTAATGTCGCGCATCATCATCTCCTCGTCCATGACATGGCCTGTTTCCGGATGATGCTCATGAAGGTTGGCCCCTTTCAGGGTAACAGGGATTCCGTTGACCATGAGTTGGCCCTGTTTGATTTCAATGCTCCGGAAGCCGATTTGACGCTGAATGCCTTCGATTTCCTTTCCCTCTTCTGTTTTCAGTCTGATGACAAGGTCATATAGCTGAGGATCTTCCGCGCTCCACTGTCTAACCTCTTCAATGGTGGATTCAAATGAAACAGAGGCTTCGCTCATT
>JAWOCV010000196.1:0-25974 GCA_046483585.1 Marinilabilia sp. | reverse complement strand
AGGAGCTTGAACTCAGTGAAGCCAAGTACCGGAGTATGATGGAAAATCTTCAGGATCCTGTGTTTATCAGTGACCAGGACTACCGGATCGTGTATGTCAACAAAGCCTTCAAAAAACGTTTCGGCGAAGTGGAAAAGGAGGCTCGTTGCTATCGTCGGATTTTCGGTGAAAAAGAGCCATGTCCATGGTGTATGATGGCTATTGATTCTAAGACCCGGTTTCGCAAACGGCTTGAGAAAACCATAAATAACCGGGTTTACCAGATCACCACTCTGCCCATTCATTTCGAGAACGCATATCAGGCTAAAATGACCATCCTCCGGGATGTGACCAAAATCGTGAAGGCCCGGCAAAAAGCTCAGGAGAGCGACCGTCTGAAATCCGCTTTCCTGGCCAACATCAGTCATGAGGTCAGAACCCCGCTGAATGCGGTGCTTGGCTTTGCCAACCTGCTGAAAGATGAGTCTATCACCCATGACGAAATGATGATGTATGTGGACATGATCAACGAGAGCAGTACGAATCTTTTAACGGTGATCGACAATATCATCGAATTCTCCTTTATTGACTCTGGGCTGGTTGAGGTGAAACCTGTAAAAATTGAACCCCGTGATTTGCTGGATGAATTGCATCGCGAAACCGTTGAAATGAAGCGGAAGATGCAGAAACAGGATCTTCAGATCACAGTGCGCAACCAACTTCCGGAAGGGATAACAATATTTCATGACCTGGCCCGGGTCAAGCAGGTTTTGTTGAATCTCTTATCCAATGCGGTGAAATTTACTGAACTGGGGGGAATCACACTTACGGTTTTTTATAATGAAAACCATTGGGTGGTTTTTTCAGTCAAAGATACAGGTATGGGCATTCCCCCGGAGAAACATCAGGTCATATTCCGGCGTTTCCGGCAGGTCGATGAAGGACATACCCGGATGTTCGGGGGCAGCGGACTGGGACTGGCACTCAGTAAACACCTGGCAGAGATGCTTGGCGGGCACATAAAAGTCTCATCCGAACCCGGGAAAGGGTCCGATTTTCAGTTACATATTCCAAAAGAGCTGGATGAATCCCTCGCCAGGGCTCTTGCCGCTAATTTCATAAAGTAAATGTGGCCTATGTAGTAGTGCCCTTCTGTAAATGAAGCAAATGGTGTTACTTTGCGTACAGCTCCTAAATAGAGGGGCTGCAGACTTTCTCCACAATACTTAATCGGCTTCTGATGAAATGGTTTTGTTGATCTCTTCGGCCATTTTCAGGTCTCTTTCGGTAATTTCGCCTACGTCATGCGACTTAAGCCTGACCGTAACCTTTTTGTAGGCAAAGATCTCTATGTCCGGATGATGATCGGCTGCCTCAGCTATGGGGACCAGCCTTTGAGCAAAGTCTACTGCATCCACAAAGTTTTTTCTGACAAACGTCCGCGTAAGTTGGCCGTTTTCGATGGTCCAGTTTTCAGGTATATTCATGGTCTTACGGTTTTAAGTGTGTAACGTAATCAAAATTAGCCCCCTGTCAGGACCGACAGGGGAAAAGTCTGCATGTTTTCCAGATTTTCTTTAACCTGAACTATTGAATTTGTCGAACTTCGTTTCATAAATTATTTCTGTTATGAATAATCCAGGTTAAATCTTTCCTCGGGAAAAATATGAACTTTCCCTACTAACAAATGATTTTGTCTGATTGTTTCTTTAACCTGAACTATTAACTTCGTCGAATTTCGTTTCATAAATCTAATAATCTAACGATCTATTGTACAATAGTCCGTTAAACTTTTTCAAGAACCTTTAATTCAGCTGTATATATCTTACTGACTCTTTTTGTCAAAATGCATATTTTCAGTATTACATGATTTATCTTAAATCTAACAATCTAACAATCTAATGTACAATAGTCCGTTAAACTTTTTCAAGAACCTTTGATTCAGTCGTATATATCTTACTGACTCTTTTTGTCAAAATGCATATTTTCAGTATTATATGATTCATCTTAAATCTTAAATCTAACAATCTAACAATCTATTGATTGTATATAATGGTAGTATTTTTTGAATAAATCAGGCTAAAGAGACTTTTATACGGATTGACTTATTTTTTTTAACAGAAATTTGTAACTTGAAGTTCTGTTCAACTTTACTTGCTTATGATCCAGACCATAATCCGTTTTAGTGTTCGCAACAAGTTGATGGTTTTTCTGTTTACCGCCACTGTTGCTGCATTTGGTGTTTTTTCTCTTACACGTATTTCCATCGGAGCCACCCCTGATGTGACCAACAATCAGGTGCAGGTGGTCACCACTTCGCGGAATCTTTCCACTCTTGATGTTGAAAAGTTTCTCACATATCCGGTTGAGATGGAGATGGCCAAACTTCCCGGGGTTGAGGAGATCCGGTCGGTCTCGAAATCTGGATTATCTGTAGTGACCGTTGTTTTCGAAGAAAGTATGGGAACTTACCTTCCCCGCCAGCTCATTGCCGAAAAGATTGAATCAGCCTCTGAAAAGATCCCTGAAGGTTTTGGAAAACCGTCTATGAGGCCGCTTTCCACCGGGCTGGGTGAGATATATCAGTATACCCTGGAGGTGGAGCCCGGTTATGAAGAACAGTACAATGGTATGGAATTGAGGACCATTCAGGACTGGATGGTAAAACATCAGCTTTCGGATATCGAAGGGGTTGTGGAGGTGAACACAAGGGGAGGACATCTGAAACAATATGAGGTAGCGGTTGATCCTTCCCGGTTAAAAACTCTCGATGTCACACTTGAACAGGTTTTTGAAGCGGTTTCAGAGAATGACATTGTGGCCGGTGGTGGCCATATTGAAAGAAGCGGTCAAAGCTATTTCGTAAGGGGAGAAGGATTGGTGGAAAATTTGGAAGATATCCGTCACATTGTAGTGGATAAAAATGATGACAGTCCCGTTCTCGTTAAAGATGTAGGGGAAGTTCGTTTGGGACATGCCAAACGTTACGGGGCTACAACCGGAAACGGTGATGGTGAGAAAGTGATGGGGGAGGTGATGATGCTCAAAGGGGCCAATCAAAATGCGGTGATCAACCGTGTTAAAGAACGGGTTGAGGAGGTGCAGGCCACTTTGCCGGAGGGGGTTTACATCAATCCTTTCGTAGATCGTAGTGAACTTATTGACCGGACTACTTCCACCATTACCGAAAATCTTGTGCTGGGGGCCCTCATTGTTATTTTCGTTGTGGGCCTCTTGCTGGGAAGCTGGCGATCGGGGCTCGTTGTAGCTTGCATTATTCCGCTCAGCTTGCTTTTCGCCCTTTCCATGATGTATCTGACAGGTGTGGATGCCAACCTGATGAGTCTCGGGGCCATTGACTTTGGAATCATCATCAGCGGTGCCGGGATTATGGTGGAATACATATCCTATAAAATACGTGTCCGTCGTGAAGGGCTCCTGAAACTGGAGGCCGACAAACGACTGCGTGCCCGTGATGCGCTTACGATTGACGGAGCATCCAAAATGATGAAATCGGCCGTTTTCGGGCAGATCATCATTATAATGGTTTTGATTCCAGTGCTAACGATGGGCGGTGTTGAGGGCAAAATGTTCCGGCCCATGGCGCTGACCTTCAGTTTTGCGCTGATAGGGGCTATTATCTTTGGGTTCACCTTTGTGCCGGCCGTTTCCTCACTTTTTATAAAATCCCCTTCCAGGGACAGCCGTACCATATCGGATCGTCTCATGGCCTTTTTTTACAAGCTTTATGAGCCTACCATCGATTGGGCCCTTTCCCATAAAAGGACGGTGATTGTTGCAGCTGCATTCTTACTTGGCGGAACGACGCTAATTTTCAACCGGATGGGATCTGATTTTCTGCCCACACTCGATGAGGGCAATTTTGTCATTCAACCGGTATTGAAAACAGGGACCAGTATGAGTGAGACCATTGATATGATGACACGTATCGAAGAGATCGCCGGCTCTTTCCCCGAGACCCGTCAGGTGGTCAGTCGTATCGGGGCGGCTGAAGTTCCTGCCGATCCCAGGTCAATGGAAGAGACCGATGTGATCATCACCCTCAATGACAAAGATACATGGGAGACAGCAAGCTCCAAAGAAGAGCTGGCCGATAAATATAAAGAACGCATTCAGGCAGATATTCCGGACATTGAGATCGAATTCATCCAATCCATTGAGATGCGGTTCAACGAGCTGATTACCGGTATAAAGACCGATCTGGCGATCAATGTGTTTGGGGATGACATGGATGAGCTTAACAAATATGGACAAGAGATACGGGAATTGATGGAGAAGGTTCCGGGAGCAGCCGATATTGTCCTTGAGAAAACGACCGGCTTGTCTGAGATGATGATTCGCTACCAACGGAAAAAACTGGCTTCTTACGGGCTCAATGTATCTGATGTCAATAAAGTTGTTCAGGCTGCAATTACCGGTTCATCGGCCGGAACTGTTTACGAAGGTGAAAGGCGGTTCGATCTTGTGGTCAAATATCAGGAGAATGCCCGGGAATCCTTTGAAGATCTTCGCGACACTGATATTTCTTTACCCGGCGGCGGACGAATACCTCTCAGGGAAGTGGCCGATATTGAATATGATAAAGGCCCTGCCCGGATCTCAAGGGATAATACACGGCGAAGAATTGTCGTAGGCGTGAATGTCCGTGGCCGGGACCTGGAATCGGTGGTGGATGATGCCCGGGAGCTGATCGAAAATGAAGTGGACCTGCCGCCCGGTTACTATGTGGAATATGGCGGCCAGTTCAAAAACCTGCAGAGCGCCAGGCAGCGTCTGACAGTGGTGGTACCCATTGCCCTTTTGTTGATATTTATTTTGCTGCATTTTGCATTCAGGGACTTTCGACTGGCCCTGCTTGTTTTCTCCACTGTTCCCCTTTCTGCAGTGGGGGGTGTGTTATTGTTGTGGATACGGGGAATGCCGTTTTCGATCTCAGCCGGTGTTGGTTTTGTGGTATTGTTTGGAGTGTCGGTGCTTAACGGGATCGTATTGATCGAACATTACTGCGAACTAAAACAATCTGGCATGGACAATTTGAGAGAACGGGTCCTGAAAGGGGCCAAACAACGTTTGAGGCCTGTTTTATTAACGGCTGCTTCCATGATTTTTGGCTTTTTCCCCATGGCCTTTTCCAGTAGTGCCGGAACCGAGTTGCAACGGCCTCTGGCCACAGTGGTGATTGGAGGATTAGTGACCGCCACACTGCTGACACTTGTTGTTTTACCGGTACTCTATTGCCTTATGGAGAAAGCCTCCAAATACACATATCGCGTAATGCCTGACTGGCTGCCGCTATTGCTGCTATTTTTTGTGCCCATAGGGATGGAGGCCCAACAACTGGACTTCCGGGACGAAGCTGCAGAGATGCCCCTTGAGAACAATTCCGGTATCCGGGCTACCAAAGTGAAGGTGGAACCAGCTTCTGGCCGTGAGGTGTTTGAAGAATCAAAAGCGATTTACATTTCGGATCAGACGAGGAATGCAGGATTAAAAGAACAGTTTCGCCTGCTGGAGATCCACTCTTAAAAAGCGGAGGAGGCAGATTTCATATCTTTGCTTCAGATCAGAGTGCCGAAAAGCGGGCATGTTTGCTGGTGACGAAATTTTCAAAAAAGCCGGAAAAGTGTTTGCTTTGCCATGGGAAATACTGGAGAGAATGAAGGGATTTATGCTTTTAAACAGATGTAAGTCGATGCCACCCCGATAAAAAATGCTATGATCGGAATATTGAAGGATAAGGATTTCGAAAGTGAAGATGTTTTTCTGAGCGGGAGGGCCTTTGGTATGATCAAAGAACAGATGCTGTTATGACCGAAATTTCACTCACCATTGAAGAAACGGCACGAAAAGCGGCAGGAATGATCCTTCCTGCTCTTTTTGCCACGGGTATTCCGTTTTTTGTGCTTCACGGTTATAATCCTTTTCTGGATTGGTCGTGGGAGTCAATTGTTTTGTTTTTGCTTCTCTTTATAGCGGGGATCCCGTTGCATGAACTCCTTCACGCACTGGTGTTTGGTGCTTTTGTAAGAGGCGGTTATAAAGCGATAAAATTCGGAATAAAAAGGGATATGTATACTCCTTACTGCCATTGTACAGCGCCCATCCGGGTGCGGTGGTACCGGATCGGGGCTCTTTTGCCCTTGTTCGTGCTTGGGGCAACCCCTTTTGCTGTTTCTTTATTCAACGGATCGTTCGGTTGGTGGCTTTTTGGTTATTTTTACATTATAGCAGCCGGAGGCGATCTGGTGGCCCTGAAAATGCTGAAAAAAATTCCCGGGCATCGCAAAGTGCTGGATCATCCTGAGAAGATGGGATTCTATGTACTGGATTGAGGATGGTGTTTTCAAATCAGACCGGGGGTCGTCTCTGCCAGTGCTTAAAGTTTATTCATCTTCTGTTTTCGTCTCCTGCAAAACAACCGATTCCTCAAATTCCTGACTCTCCTCCATGTCATGGGTGGAAAGGGAGGCCCTGCCATTATAGTAGCCGGGTGCTGAAGCCATCACGGTATAGTTTGCGCCGGGTTCCAGGACAAAGTTGAAGCGGCCATTTTCCGATGATGAGGCTGTCATATTGGTTCCATTATCGCCCACAACCCTGACGCGGGCATCTTCTATAGGGTTGCCGGATTCATCGGTTACCCTGCCCCGCAGAACAGCCTGAATCACCGGCAGCTCAAATTCATAAATATCGTCAACGCCGCGGTAACTGTTTCGTGATGATGACAAGAAGCCAATGTTACGATTGCCCCGGAATGTTATTCCGAAATCATGTGCCGGTGAATTTACCGGGAGGCCCATGTTACGAACATCCCATTCTTCTTCCTCTTCTTCGAAGGAGGCTTCAAAAATATCCAGTCCGCCGTAACCTATCAGCCCGTCGGAGGAGAAATAGAGGCGGCCGTCGCTTCTGAAAGCCGGAAACATTTCATCGGCAGGGGTGTTGATATCAGGACCCAGATTTTCGGGTTCTCCCCATTCGTTTCCCCGGAGGCGTGTTGCCTTCCACAGGTCTTTACCTCCCTGCCCGCCCGGCATATCTGAAACAAAAACAAGTGTTTCGCCATCTGGTGAAATGGCCGGATGAGCATATACCAGGCTGTCCGGTCCCAAAGAAACCTCTTCGGGCTCGCTCCATTGTCCGGCTGAACGTTCTCTTACCATTATGGTTGCTCCGGTGTTATCATCTCCTTCAGGAAATGGGCAGCGTGTAAAATACATCTCTTTTCCGTCCCCTGAAAAGGATGGCGTTCCGTCATCATGCTGAAGTTCTTCATTGCCAATAAATGGTTCGGGATCTTCCCATCCGCCCCGTCCGTCCTGGATCGATCGGTAAATGACCGAACTACCCTGGCCGGTGATCTGGTTGGTGGTGCGTTTCTTGTCGCCTCCCCGCATCGAAGAAAAATAGACCATAGTATAATCATCCCCGGCAAAATCGGGAGCATAATCGCTTTCCCGGGAACGAAGGCTTCTTACCATTTCAACTTCATAGCGGGTTTCTTCAGGATCATTCATGGCCATCCTGCAGGATCGAATCCCGTTAAGGGCGGCCCTGTTGCCTACATCGTGGTCAAGATAGTTTTCGTAAGCTTCGATGGCTTCTTCGTATTCTTCGCGCATGCGGAGGGATTGACCGATATAAAAATGGACAACGGGTTCGGTAAGTCCGTATCTCACAGCCCGTTGCAAATAAGCGGCAGCGCGTTGTCCCTGACCTGTCTTGTAATATGATAAACCCAGATAATATGAAGCGCGGGCCCGGTAGTACCGGTTGTCAAAATCCATCTTGTCGAATTTTTCAATGGCCCGGTGATATTCTCCCGTTTCGTATATTTCTACACCCGAGGCCAGCTTCGCTTCGGCACTGCAACCACTCAGGATCGCAATGCATATGCCTGACACAAGGCTCAGAAAAAGATAACGTAAATAAATACGGGGCATAGACAGGATTTGTTGATTTTTTTTTAAATGCAATAGTCCGTTAAACTTTTGTAATGCCCTGTAATTCAATTGTTTAAAATTCCAGCATTTCACAGTTTAAATCACAGTATATCAGTGTTATAAAAATTTTCTTACCTGTCTGCCGGGGTTTTATTACAATCCTGCTATATAAAACAAACTTTGGTTTGTACAGCAAGTCTCATTTTTCATAAAGCGCCAGGCAGGCATCTTACATCTAATAATCTAACGATCTATTGTAAATGGATGGACCATTCAAAAATACGATTAACCCAAAGGGAAACGAAAAAAAGTGAGAAATATTTTATACGGACAGGCGGGTCATATTTTGAGATGACCCTGAAGAAACAATGGATCGTTAGATTGTTATTGGATGTAAGTGTTTCCCTCACAAAAGCATAAGACAGAAGGGAACTGTAGCTGAAAGCTCGAAGCTGAAAGGAAAAGTTGCTCTCATTTTACGGTATAGTCAAAGAACCAACAAAATTAGTTAAACATCCAATTTTGAATAACCCAGGGTCTGCGGATTATAAAAAGAGTGCCCGCCGAAAAACGACAGGCACTTCCGAGTCAAAACCTCTCCCGTTTGCTAACGGGCAAACAAAAGCTCCCTGTACTTTGGCAGGGGCCACATTGAGTTGTCTACGATCAACTCAAGTTTGTCGATGTGATAGCGTATGTCATCCAGATATGGACGCACATTCTGATCATACATCTCGGCCATTTTGGCCATGTCTTCCTCTTTATTCGCCACTTTACGAGCCTCTACCATATCATTGGTCTTGTTCTTAATATTCTTGATATGATGGGATATTTTCTTGATGAGATCCAGACGGTCGCCAGCCAGCTCCTCATAGTCTCCTTCACTGCCGAATACATCCTTCAGTCCCTGAACATTTTCGATGAGGGTGTTCATGTAATGAACGGCGGTGGGCACAATGTGGTTGATGGCCAGGTCGCCCAAAACACGAGCTTCAATCTGTATCTTCTTGGTGAATTTTTCGAGCTCTACTTCAGTGCGCGCCTCTATTTCAAATTCATTGAACACGCCGGTTTCTGTGAACAGCTTTTTCGATTTTTCGGTCAGGTAAGTTTTTAAAGCTTCCGGAACATTGGATATATTGACAAGTCCCCGCCGGGCGGCTTCTTTTACCCACTCTTCGCTGTAACCGTCTCCGTCGAAGCGGATGTCTTTCGACTCGGTGATATACCCTTTAATGACCTGGAATATGGCTTCATCTTTTTTGACTCCGCTTTCGATGAGAGCGTCCACTTCGCCTTTAAAGATTTTAAGCTGTCTGGCCATCGCCGTGTTGAGGGCGATCATGGCTGAGGCACAGTTGGCTGCCGATCCCACAGCTCTGTATTCAAACCGGTTGCCGGTGAAGGCAAAGGGTGATGTCCGGTTGCGGTCGGTGTTGTCGAGCAATAATTCAGGAATCTTGCCAATGTCCAGTTTCAGAGCCGTTTTTTCATCGGGTGTCATCTTCTTGTCTGATACCCGGCTTTCCAGTTCGTCAAGCATGGCCGATATCTGGCTGCCGAGAAAAACGGAGATAATGGAGGGCGGTGCTTCGTTTGCTCCGAGACGGTGCGAGTTGCTGGCCGACATGATACTGCCCAGAAGAATGTCCTGGTTGTCGTGAACAGCTTTCAGTACATTGACCAGGAAGGTCAGAAACTGCATGTTCGATTTGGGATTTTTGCCCGGTGACAACAGGTTCACCCCGGTATTGGTACTCAGTGACCAGTTGTTGTGTTTGCCTGAGCCGTTGACCGCTTTAAATGGCTTTTCATGATATAAAGCCCGGAATTTGTGCTTACGTGCCACGCGTTTCATCAAATCCATGATCAACTGATTGTGATCGTTGGCAAGGTTGGTTTCCTCAAAAATGGGAGCTACCTCAAACTGGTTGGGAGCCACTTCATTGTGACGGGTTTTGACAGGAATGCCCAAACGGTAAGCTTCGATTTCAAAATCTTCCATGAAAGCGATCACCCGCTCGGGGATCGAACTGAAATAGTGGTCGTCGAGCTGCTGGTCTTTGGCTGAGGAGTGTCCCATCAGCGTGCGACCAGTGAGCATAAGGTCGGGACGGGCATAGAAAAGAGCCTCGTCAATCAGAAAATACTCCTGCTCCCAGCCGAGATTGCTGTTGACCTTTGTTACATTTTTATCGAAATACTGACAAACATCCACGGCTGCTTTGTCAACTGCTTGCAATGCTTTCAGCAATGGAAATTTATAGTCAAGGGCATGGCCCGTGTAAGAAACAAATATAGTAGGGATGCAAAGTGTGCTGCCTATAATAAAAGCAGGCGATGAAACGTCCCAGGCAGTATATCCGCGTGCTTCAAAAGTATTACGAATGCCACCTGAAGGGAAACTTGAGGCATCGGGCTCCTGCTGAACCAGCAGTGATCCTGAAAAGGTCTCCACCATGCTTCCGAATTCGCCGAAAGTCAGGAAAGCATCATGCTTTTCAGCTGTCCCGTCGGTTAACGGGTGAAACCAGTGAGTGTAGTGGGTCGCGCCATTTTCCATGGCCCACGCCTTCATGCCCAATGCGATCTGATCACCCATACGGCGATCGATGCGGGTACCTTTTTCCATTGCTTCGATTACATGATCAAAAGCTTCCCTGGAAAGATACTTTTTCATCTTTGGGCGGTCAAAAACCAGTTCCCCGAAATAATCGGAGGTGGGAATCCGTGTCCCCTCAACTTTTTTGGGCTCCCTGTACAGGAGTTCATCCAATGCGGAAAATCTCAACTTTGCCATAACGTCTGTTTTTTTGATTTTGTCAGGACAAATATATGATGTTTTCTTATAAACTACAATAAAAACAGGGGTAAAATTTAGAAAATAATAAAAAAATAGACAAAAACCCTATAAAAAATAAGGGTGAGAGGCAAAATAAAGTGTTTTTTGGGTAAATTTTCCTTTTTTGATGTCCCGAGACGATCTACGGTATAAAAAGAACATGAAAATGTTGGGTAATGCAAGCCTGCCTGGCGGATTATGAGGTAGAAACATGCTGGTGCTTTATCGATAGTGCGTTAAAAAAAAGACTAAACGCAGAGGTGCAAAAACACAGAAACTTGATTATCAAGAAGATACCCAAAAGGATTGTGAGATTTCAGGACGCACATTATCAAATCTTTGTAAAACTGTAACGGAGTATTATTGATGTAAAACCACTAAAATGATGGTTGCACATACAAAAGACGTCAGGTAGGTTCCATCAGACCAAAAGTTTTCCCGGAGTGATAAAAATAAAAAACCCCGGGGGAGAACCCGGGGTGGAATCTGGATAAAAATGCAGGCCCTTTAATAAAAGCTGTTTTTCAGGGTTGTTTCTTTTGGCAATAGTCCGTTAAACCTTTTTTAAGTGCTTGTTCTTCAACTTTTTAGATCTGAAGAAATATTTTTGTTAAAACACAGATTACCAGTAATATATGAATTATCTTAGATCTTAAATCTAAAAATCTAACGATCTATTGTTTTGCCCGTCTCACCGAAATATTTATAAAAATAAGGTATGGTTTCAATTCCTTTGAAGAATTGTTCCAGGGGGAAGTTTTCATTAGGACTGTGAATGGCATCGCTTTCCAGGCCAAATCCCATTAAAACCGATTTGATGCCAAGGATTTGTTCGAATGCAGAAATGACAGGAATGGAGCCGCCACTGCGTACCGGTACGGGCCGTTTGCCGAATGTTTGCAGATAAGCTTTATCAGCTGCCTGGTAGGCAGGCAGGTCGATGGGACAGACGTAAGCCTCCCCACCATGTAATACGGATACCTCCACTTTCACGGATGCCGGTGCGATGGATTCGAAATACTCTTTAAAACGGGTCGCGATCTTTTTGTGATTCTGATGTGGGACCAGGCGGGCTGAAAGCTTGGCGTGCGCTTTTGACGGCAGAACCGTTTTGGCCCCTTCGCCGGTATGGCCGCCCCAGATGCCACAGGCATCGAAGGAAGGCCTTATGCCGGTCCGCTCCTGGGGCGTATAACCTTTTTCACCCTGCAGGGTTTTCACCCCGATGGATTTTTTATAGGCTTCTTCATCAAAGGGGGCCTTTGCCATGAGCTGGCGCTCTTCGGGACTTACTTCCAGAACATCATCATAAAAGCCGGGAATGGTGATCTGTCCGTTATCGTCAATAAGTTCGCCGATCATTTTGGACAAAACATTGATGGGATTGGCTACCGTACCCCCATACAATCCCGAATGAAGGTCGCGGTTGGGTCCGGTGACATCTACCTGCCAATAGGCCAGTCCGCGGAGGCCGGTCGTGATCGAGGGCATCCCCGGGCTCAGCATTGTGGTATCCGATACCAGGATCACATCGGCTTTCAATAGTTCTTTGTGGTTTTCGCAAAAATCGGGTAAATTGGCCGATCCAATCTCTTCTTCCCCTTCTATCAGGAATTTGACATTGCAACGGAGTTGGCCCGTATTGACCAGATATTCGAAGGCTTTTGCATGCATGAAAGCCTGTCCTTTGTCATCGTCGGCACCCCGGCCCCAGATCTTTCCGTCTTTGATCACTGGTTCAAAGGGATCAGTGTCCCAAAGGTCCAGCGGTTCTACCGGCATCACATCGGTGTGGCCGTAGACCATAACCGTCGGGGCCTTTTCATCGATGTGCTTTTCGGCGAAAACCACAGGATGACCATTGGTTTCCAGAACTTCCGCCTTGTCGGCGCCGGCATCCAGAAGGACTTTTTTCCATTGTTCCGAGGCCCGGCGCATGTCATTTTTATGTGACGCTTCACTGCTGATGGACGGAATGCGTATCAGCTCAAAAAGCTCTTCCAGAAAGCGGTCTTTGTTCTTGTCGATGTACTCTTTTATGTCTTGCATAGCTTGTTAAAAAAAATCTCCAAAGGAGGATGTTCTACAAAAATGATTTTTTCAGGGGTTATTTATGGTCATTCACTTCTTGACCGATCATGATTTTGAAAAGAGGTGACCGGCTTGCATCACCGTAGCAAAAACCGCTTCACCGGTTCTGAATGGTTAAGGTTTACGGAAAACCTAAATTACTGAAAAATCCCTGACTATGGGAATGAGAAATATCACCAACCATGCTCTTTTGAACAAAACGATACATCTAAATGTTTCAATACGAGAAATCATAAAACAGAAAGTCATGAAAACAACATTGACAGTATTGATATGGGTTATCGCCGGAGGTTTGACTCTGGCAGGTACGGGGAAAGATGCCCCGGGTACGTATGAGAAGGAAAGCCGTTATGACGTTGCCACTACGGTTGATCATATCACTGAAGCAGCCTCCGAAGCTGGCTGGGTTTTGCCTGGTGATCATGATATGCAGGCCACTCTGAAAAAGGGGGGGAAAGAGGTATTGCCATCCACCATTGTGGTTCTTTGTAACGGTGGATATGCCTACAAGTTCCTGAAAGACGACGAGATGCGGAAGGTTCAGTCATTATTGCCCTGCCGCGTGGCCGTTTATGAAAAATCGGACGGCAAGACTTACATCGCCTGGAGCAATTACAAAAAGAAAGGGAAAGAATTCGGGAAACCTGCAGCCTCGGTCTTTGAAGAGATTCACGACGATCTGGAAGACATTATGGCCACCGTTGTAAAATGATCAACGCTGTGAGATCATGAATAAAAAATTTGGGTACTTTCCGTTTATTTCAGCTCGCCCGATGCGGTTGACTCCTGCTTTTTGAGATAAAGAGCAACCTCTTCGAGCTCATTAAAGAATGTTTCTCCGTATTTCCGGATGATGGGTTCTTTAAGAAAACGAAAAACGGGTAGTCCGATATTTTTTCCCAGATCCCTGGCCGGATTGCAAACGGGCCATTCATGATAATTCAGGGCTTCCTTCCCGTCTCTGAGCTTGTCTATTCTGATTGGATAAAGATGGCATGAGACGGGTTTTTTGAAATCATCGGTCATGCCTTCATCGTGAGCCTTTTCAATGGCGCATTTGCATACGCCTTCGCTGTCGAAGTAGGTATAAACACATTCACGGCCGTGAATGATGGGGGTGACTTTATCTCCGTCCACGTCCACGTTCCAGGTGCCGTTTTTTTCAATGATTTCAACGGCTTCAGGTGATAACAAATGTTTTATACGTGGATACAGATCCTCAAGTATTGCCGTTTCTTGATCCTCCAGCGGAGCTCCAGATTCCCCTTCGACACAACAACTGCCCAGGCATTTGGGCAAATCGCACAGGAAGTGCTTCTGAAAAAGGTCGAGACTGATGAGTTTATTGTCGATTTGAACCATGATGAAATGAAAAACAGCAGTTCGCTCTGAAGGAACTGCTGTACAAATAAACAAATTTTATCCTTTTACTCCAAATTGATCAAACTATGCCCCGTCATTTCTTCAGGTTGCGGGACACCCATGAGTTTCAGTAGCGAAGGCGCCACATCAGCCAATATGCCGTCTTCAACTTTCCCCTTTCGATCGGGACTGACCCATATAAACGGTACGGGATTCATTGAGTGGGCTGTATTGGGAGAGCCGTCGGGATTCACTGCATTATCGGCATTCCCGTGGTCGGCAATAATAATGGCCTCGTAGCCATTTGATTTAGCTGATTCTACAACGTCCTTCAAACATTTGTCCACAGCTTTGACTGCTTTTGTAATGGCTTCGAAAACACCCGTGTGCCCCACCATATCCCCATTGGCAAAATTGAGACAGATGAAGTCGTATTTGTTTTTATTCAACTCACATACCACGGCATCTTTTACTTCAAAGGCACTCATTTCCGGCTGAAGGTCGTAAGTGCGGACCTTGGGAGAATTGATCAGGACGCGGTCTTCATTTTTGAAGACCTCTTCTCTGCCTCCCGAAAAGAAGAACGTGACGTGGGCATATTTTTCGGTCTCAGCAATACGCAATTGTTTGAGGCCTTTGTTGGAGACCACTTCTCCCATGGTATTCTGGACGTTGTCCTTGTCGAAAAGAACGTGCATGTTTTTGAAGGTCACATCATAGGGTGTGAGGGTGCAGTAGTGCAGGGGGATGGTTTTCATGCCGTATTCGGGCATGTCCTGCTGGGTCAGCACCTGGGTGATCTCGCGGGCACGGTCGTTCCTGAAGTTGAAAAAGACGATCACATCGCCTTCCCCGATGGTGGCCAGTGGTTTCCCGTTTTCATCCACCTGAACGATGGGCTCAATGAATTCATCAGTGATATCCTGGTCATAAGATGCCTGAATAGCTCCGGTCAGATCCCTCGTCTCTTTGCCTTTTCCGTGAACCATCAGATCATAAGCTTCTTTAATGCGCTCCCAACGCTTATCGCGGTCCATGGCATAATAACGGCCAACGACCGAAGCCACTTCTCCTGCAGATGTCTTCAGGTGATCCATAAGCTCAGTGAGGTAACCTTTACCGCTCTTTGGGTCGGTGTCGCGTCCGTCCATGAATGCATGCACGAAAACCTTTTCAAGACCAAAGTCTTTGGCCACATCGGCCAGTTTGTAAAGATGTTCCTGACTGCTGTGGACCCCTCCTTTGGATACAAGTCCGAGAAAATGCACTTTCTTGTTGTTCTCTTTGGCATATTGGTAAGCTTTCACCAATTCCGGATTTTCTGCAATGCTGTTGTTCTTGATGGCCAGGTTGATCTTGACGAGATCCTGGTACACGATGCGACCTGCACCAATATTCAGGTGACCCACCTCAGAGTTTCCCATCTGCCCGTCGGGCAGACCAACGTTTTCCCCGGAAGCTTCGAGTTTCGAATTGGGGTATTTCTTTACAAGGCTGTCGAAATAAGGGGAATCACCGGTATAAATGCCGTCCGATTTGTCTTTCTTTCCATATCCCCAGCCGTCGAGAATAATGAGTATTGTTTTCTTGTCCATATTATTGTGTTCTCTTATGATTTTTTAGTGCCGGAAAAAATCGAATTTCAGTGATTGAATGTGATAATAATAACAAATACCTGTATTGGGGAAACAAACAATTGTTCATTCAGTTTAAAACAACCAACAAAAGTACTGATTTTGCCAGTAAATAAAAAGATGAAAACCATTAAGAAAGTTAATTTTCACGCGGTGTTGTTAATGAAATTGAATGATTTTCCGCTTTTTCTTTGAGATTACAAAAAAAACATAAACCCTTTTCATCTTTTGGAATTTTCATGCGGAGTTATAAACTTTGTTATTGTGTTCAACGAAGATCAACTTGCTGATTGTTGAACTTTTAAAGATTAATTATTATGGTACGGAAAATTTTTTCCAAGAAGTTTGTGGTCACTTTTGTGGCAGGAATTGGTATTGTAGGCTTTATTGCCGGTTGTGGATCAACACAGTCAACCCAGCAGATGCCAGAGGGACAGCCGGGAACTGAACAACAGGATCCGCAGCAGCAGGATCCCCAACAGCAGGATCCCCAACAAGATCCGCAGCAGCAGGATCCCGGTGGAGGAACTCAGCCTAATATGTAGATCGTGATAAGTTTTTGAACTTATCAGGGGGAATTGAAACATTCAAGTATGTTAATTTTAAAACGGAACCTATGTTACGGAAAACAGTTTTGAAAAAGATAATTTCGACCCTGGGCGTTAGCATTGGCATCCTGGCTTTTTTAGTTGGGTGTGGACAACAGCAGGGATCGCAACAAGATTCCCAGGAACAATACCAGGAAGATTTTCAGGAAGAGCCGGAATCTGATTATGAGGTAGATCCTGAAGAAGAGCAGGAGGAAGGCGATTCTGAAAGTGACTTTGAGGATGAATCGCAGGAGGGAGAAGATGATCCCCTTCAGGAACCTGAGGGACTGTAAGTCTTTAATTTTGTTAGAGAAAAAGCCGGACAGATTTATTTCTGTCCGGCTTTTTCTTTGTTGTTTCCGGACTGCTTGTATCATTTTATTTGAAACGAGTGTTTTCCAATCAGGCTCTTTTCCCTGAAAAATTATTCCTAACTTTGGATTAAACGTTATAAAATCAAGACAATGATGGATCCGATAAAAAGAAACAGAACCTTTGAATTGCTGAAAGGTGTGATCGCCCTGGTTTTGGCTGTGATTATATTTGTTAATCCCGCCGGGGCACTGGTTACCATTGCCACCTATATTGGAGTGCTGGCCATTCTTTCAGGGATTGTACTCATCGTAATGGCTGTCTCTAAGAAGACTGATTTCTGGCAGTTTCTGCTTTTTCAGGGGATTGTTTTAGCGTTGATAGGGTCGCTTATCGTGACTTATCCGGGTAGTACTGCCAGCTTGATGATTTTCTTTGTAGGTCTGCTCATCACATTGATGGGAATTATGCAGCTTATTGGTTATCTGCAAATGAAGGAGGTTGCCGCCGCGCCCCATTTATCACTGGTCAATTCGGTCCTTTCCATTCTGGTCGGCGGCCTGTTCCTGTTCAACCCCTTTGAAGGCGCGGTCCTTGCCACTGTCATCCTTGGAGTTTATGCGGCCTGGTTTGGCATCTCACGTTTGTATGTAGCATGGTTGATTTTCAGACAAAAATAGAGTGATCAACACTCTGTCCCGGGATTTCTCCGGGCTCCAACGCATTGCTGCTATCCCGACCAAACCTGAACATTTTAGGTTTCTTGCAAAAGGCGACAGTTGGAGAATTCTTTTGTCGAGGTGATTTTTCCGTTTTTCTCCTTTGGCCTGCAAAATTCAACAAAAGATCCATATATTTGCAAAACTAAATATTTGCATATATGGAATTCAAAAAGCTCGAAATTCAATCCAAAAATCAAGGCATTAAAGGTCTGATGCAGTCTAAACATTTCAGAGTATCAGCAATAAGCATCGTTATAGGAGCCGTGGCCGGGTTTGTTTATTTTTACTTTACCAGTGGGCAACACATGGACAACCTCGTGTTTGGTGATTTTATAGGGAATGTTCTCCTGGGTGGTTTTCTGGGGTTTTTTCTGACCAACAGTCCATGTGCCAGAAACAAGTGCTGACATTAAAAAAATCGCACTTTTAACCCCAATTGCACAAACCGGAATTGCGTGGATCCGAAATAATCATTGTATCCAAAGCCGGCTGTTGGACTGAATCTGAACCGGCCGGCACGGGCCGCTTCATAGTCGATCATTACGCTGGTTTCCTGCCGGTAACGCTCGCCTAAGCTGGTTTTTTGACTCCATTGGTAGTGTGCCTTCAGAGTTGTTTTCAGAGCAGGAAAGCGCCAGTCAAGCCCGGCCGATTGATCGAAATAGGTCTTTGAGGGGCTGAAAACATGGCTAAACCCGAGCCCATACTCCAGCTTCAGGGTTTTGACCGGCAATCGCAGCATGAGCACTTGCCAGTCGAGTGCCTGGAGACCGCCTGTTACATCTTCGGTGTGTCGGAATCGCAGGTCGGAAGCAAAGAGTCCCCAGTTACCACGAACCGATGGCGACAGCGTCATGGTATTTTCCCGGAAATCAAAGCCTGCAAGCAATTCGCCCTCCAGCGAAAAAGTTTCCGGGTGTTTATCCCGCCGGACCTGCATTGCGTACTGACCAAGTTCTATGCCACGATAGGCTCCGTAAATTGTGTAATAAAACAGATTGACTGTAATGTATTCGGCCAGGTCCTCGCCTAATGTGGGCGGGGAGAAAGCTTCCGGTTTGCTGATCCTTTGAACATCCGAATGACCGGACTCTTCATTTTCTTTGTCTTTTTTGATATTCGATTTGAGGTCCCTGATCTGCGCGGAGCAGTGGAATACAAGAAAAAAACCGATACAAACGAAAAAAATACGCATGGATAGTGGAGGTTTGGGTTGTTTTCAAATAACTCAATTTCAATAGTCTGTTAAGCTTTTGCAAGAGACTTTAACTCAATTTCAAATGCCAGCAACCATCTTTGTGTTAAAATGTAGAACTTCAATATTATACAGGTTTTTTATCTCAATAGATCGTTAGATTTTTAGATTTAAGATTTAAGATGAATCATATGATGTTGATAATCCGTATTTTTACACAAAGAATGCTTCGATTTTAAACAATTGAATAACAAATACATACATGAGTTTAACGGACTATTGTTATCTAACAAAATATGTAAACAACCGAAATTCAATCATATACATTTTTGTTAGTTCTTTGGTTATGTCGCAAATGAGAGAGCAACTTTTCCTTCCAACTTCGAGCTTTGAGCTTTGAGCTTTGAGCTTTCAGTTTTCAGCTACTACTGACTCTGCGACTGAGCTACTAACAACTAAGAGCTAACAGCTAAGAGCTTCCAGCTTCCAGCTAACAGCTTCCAGCTAACAGCTAAGAGCTAAGAACTAAGAGCTTCCAGCTTCCAGCTTCCAGCTACTACTGACTCTACGACTGAGCTACTAACATCTAATAATCTAACGCTCTATTGAAACTGTAAAGATGCCAAAAGTTTTGAAATTGAGGTTCTGTTATGAACGATTTAACATCAAAAACGCAATGTCATATCAGATATAAAATTTCAAACCCGGCATATTCTTCAATATAATGGTAACTCAAAAACCGCACCAAATTATTAAAGAAAAAATTCTGCATTTTCGTTAACAGATGCAAAATAAGCCATCTTCAAAAATGCAGACCAGAGAAGGTATAACAGAAGATTTTTATGTTATAGAGCAGAAAATTACTGCAATCTTTCTTTAATCAGTCACCTAAAACCAATTTAGGCCATTGATTTCAGGTGACATGTATTTTTTTAGATATTTAGATTCTTTGGGTAGTTAATCTTTATTAAAGATTTTTTTCTCTAATCACTGCACTCTAATTTTACGCCAACATTTAAGTCAAATCAATTAACAACCTGTTTATGAAAAAGTATTTGATCACCGTAAATGAGAAGCAGTACGAAGTAGAAGTAGAAGAAATTAAAACCGCCTCTTCAGGTGCTTTCCAGAACCTGAAATCGGCCCCGAAACTAAAAAGCGGAGTGAGTCCCAATCAAATAAAAGACGCCAAACCCAAATCCTCGCCTAAAGGAGGTAATCAGGTAACAGCACCTATGCCGGGAAGTGTCGTCAAAGTGAATGTCTCTGCCGGTGATAAGGTAGAGAAAGGACAAACTCTATTGGTTTTTGAGGCCATGAAAATGGAAAATGACCTGACAGCTCCCATCGAAGGAACTGTACTTGAGGTAAATGCTTCAGAAGGCACATCAATTGCAGCAGGTGAAGTGCTTGTTGTGATTGAATAAAAACCAAGAAAACATATAACATATGGGTAAAAAAGTAGGAATTACAGAAACCATCCTTCGCGATGCGCACCAGTCACTTATTGCCACGCGCATGAAAACGGAAGAGATGTTACCGATCATAGAAAGTCTTGATGAAATAGGTTATCACTCCCTGGAAGCATGGGGCGGTGCCACTTTCGATGCCTGCATACGGTTTCTTAATGAAGATCCCTGGGACAGGCTGAGAAAAATAAAAGAAAGAGCCAAAAAAACACCTCTCCAAATGCTGTTGCGTGGGCAAAACCTCCTGGGTTACAAGCATTATGCCGATGACGTGGTGGAATATTTTGTTCAGAAAGCGGTCGCCAACGGCATGGACATCATCCGCATTTTTGATGCCATGAACGATCCCCGCAACATGGAAACGGCCATACGTGCCTGTATTAAGGAGGGCGGACATGCCCAGGGATGCATCAGCTACACGACCAGCCCGGTCCACAGTCTGGAAATGTTTGCCAAAGATGCCAAAACCCTCGAAGACATGGGTGCAAACTCCATTTGCATCAAGGACATGGCCGGCTTGCTGAAACCATTCGATGCTTATGAGCTGATCAAAGCCATCAAGGAAACCATCAATATTCCGGTACAGCTCCACACACACTATACCAGTGGTGTTGCCTCCATGACCTACCTTAAGGCCATCGAGGCCGGAGTGGATGTTGTCGATACAGCCATTTCCCCTATGGCACTGGGAACCAGTCAGCCCGCTACTGAACCATTGGTAGCCTCGCTTCAGGATACGGAATACGATACTGGTCTCGACCTCGTGAAGTTGAGTGAAATTGCTGCTTATTTCCGCCCCATGAAGGAGAAGTGGATCGAATCGGGCCTGCTCGACACCAAAATGTTGAGTGTGGATGCAAAAGCCCTGATTTATCAGGTGCCGGGAGGAATGCTTTCCAATCTCATCTCCCAGCTTAAACAGTCCAACGCCCTCGATAAGTATGATGAAGTGCTGAATGAAGTACCACGTGTCCGGGAAGATTTTGGTTTTCCCCCGTTGGTAACGCCTTCAAGTCAGATCGTGGGAACCCAGGCTGTATTCAATGTCCTCATGGGCGAACGCTACAAAATGGTTCCGAAGGAATCACGCGGCGTTGTCAAAGGCGAATATGGCCGTACGCCTTCACCCATTTCTGAAGAGCTGACAAAGAAAATCCTGGGTGAGGACGAAAAGCCCATAACTTGTCGCCCGGCCGATCTGATAGAGCCTGAACTGGAAAAGATCAAGGAAGAGGTCAAAGATCTGATCACCCAGGAAGAAGATATTCTCACCTATGCTCTTTTGCCACAGGTAGCCAGAAAGTTTTTCGAAATGCGTAACAGTGGAACACTTCCTCCTCCTGAGGAGGAGAAACCGAAGGAAGCAGCGGAAAAAACAACCGGTCAGACGACCGGCACGGAAGAAGAAAATGAAGACGAACTGGCTGCTGTTCTTTCAGCTGCCGTGGCGGCTCATGCCGAAGAAGGGATGCAATACGCCGTACGGGGATTCAGACAAGTGACGAGTCCCTGGGTTTTGGCGGGCCGTCTCAACCGTTAATGGTGCGATCCGGCCAAAGAATTTTCTCCTTATTTTTTCAAATTATGAGGGTTTCACTTCTTGTGAGACCCTCATTTTTATTCGCGCCGGCTGGTTGTGGTAACATACCATTGATGACCATCATCATCTTCTTCTTCTTCATCTTCAGGCGGGAGTGGTTTCTTCGGTCCTTCATGACGGAAAACCACAGCCACCACAACTCCGGCCAAAGCCCCCCACAAGTGGGCTTCCCAGGAATACTCAACCAACCAGTGAACCGGAAACAACCCCCAAAACAGGCCTCCGTAAAGAAATACCACAAGCATCGAGAGCGCAATCAATGGCACGTGATTACGAATAATCCCGCTCACGAACAAAAAAGCGGCCATGCCGTAAACCAGACCACTGGCACCCACATGCCAGGCATCACGAGCTCCGAACCACAGCCAGATGCCCGCCAGCAGCCACGTCCACAAAAATACTTTCAAAGCAATTCCGCGGTACACATAAAACAGCACCCATCCCAAAATGAAAAAAGGCCCCGCATTGGCTCCAAAATGCCCCCAGTCGGCATGAATGAAAGGGGCTGTTACAATCCCGGGCAACCCTTCTGCTGAAAGGGGCTTTACACCCAAAAAAAACCAATTGGCCCCTTCGAGTGACTCTACCAGCCGTACCGCAAACATCAGCAGCAGACAGAAAAAGGGAAAAACTGTGCTGTAAAGAAGTCGCTTTCTTTCAGTTTTCAGGTCTGAAGCCATACGGGTTTTTTATTGGGAGCTGGTGAGCTGGTGAGCTGGTGAGCTGATGAGTTGATGAGCTGGTGAGCTGATGAGTTGATAAGCTGATGAACTGGTGAGTTGGTGAGTTCAATGTATTTCAAACCAATGTCCTGTAATGTGTTTTCCCTCATGGTCATCCGCTTAAAAACCGCACCGGATTTAATCCAACATTCTTTTTAGCTCTTCCACAAAGGCCATAATCTCATCCACGGTGGTATCGAAAGAAGTCATCCAGCGCACTTCATTCCGGGATTCATCCCAGGTGTAAAAGAAATATTTTTCCTGAAGGGGTTTAATGATCCGCAACGGGAGAACGGCAAACACTCCGTTGGCCTGTACCTTCTGTGTTATCCGGATCCCCTCAATCCCCTCAAGTTCAGCGGCCAGAAGCGCAGCCATTCGATTGGCGTGCAGGGCGTTTTTTCGCCACAGTTCATCTTTAAGAAACCGCTCAAACTGCGCTGCGATAAAACGCATCTTGGAATGCAGCTGGGTCGTTTGCTTTCGGACATATTTGGCATGCCCCTCAAAATCAGGATTAAGGAAAACAACAGCCTCTCCGAACATCAAACCGTTTTTGGTACCTCCGAATGAGAGCACATCCACACCGGCATCGGTGGTCATTTCCCGGAAACTGCAATTCAGGGCGGCAGCAGCATTGGAAAGACGGGCGCCGTCCATATGGAGATACAGGCCTTTGTCATGAACAAATCGGGCCAGTTCCCTGATCTCATCAAGCGTGTAAATTGTCCCCAGTTCGGTCGATTGTGTCACCGATACCACTGCCGGTTGGGCATGATGTTCGAACCCGAAACCATGCAAATGCTTTTCTATAAGCCCCGGTGTTATCTTCCCATCAGATGTTTCCAGGGTCAGCATCTTGCAACCGGTATGTTTCTCTGGAGCTCCGCATTCATCCACATGGATGTGCGCAGTTTCAGCCGTAATAACGGCATTGTAAGGCCTTGTCATGGTTTGCAACGCAATCACGTTGGCACCGGTCCCGTTATAAACAAAAAAAACTTTGGCCTGAGGGCCAAAGGTCTCGCGGAACAATTCACCGGCACGGGCGGTGATCTCGTCCCCCCCGTAGCCGACGGCATGTTCATAATTTGCTTCAACCAATGCTTCCATTATATCAGGATGAACTCCTGAATTGTTGTCACTTGCGAATCCTTTCATAGATTTAGCTAAAAATGTTTCTATCTCGCATGAAATACCAACAGCGGCGTGGTAGAGTGGAACAACATCTTTTTGCCGATGCTTGGATTAAACAATCTGGCAAAAAGGTTACGCCGGTGAGTGGTAAGACTTATGATATCAATACCCTTATTGCGGACATAGCTCTCCATTCCTACCCAAAAGTCCTCGTTCTGGACAAAATCGAAATCAATTTGGGTATTGGGAAACTTGTCTTCCACATATTTTTTGAGGCCTTCCATCTTCACATGGTCCCATTTCTCAGAAGGCTTTTCACAAACATGTGCAAAGGTAATGGAAACATCCAGAGGTTTTACAAGTTTTTCAAGTTTATCAAGGGCTATGAAATCAGATTCCTCAAAATTGGTGGCATAAAGCACTTTTTTCATCTTATCAATACCCTGATATTCAAAATCTTCAGGAACCGCCAAAACAGGCATACGGGCACCTTCCATCACTTCAGCCGTCACGCTTCCGATAAGGTCAGAGGCTTTGCGGTCTTTACCCCTTGTTCCCATAATAATGATGGTGGGTTCATATTCGTCACTGAAACGGATGATCTCATCTTCGGCCACTCCCCGGAATAATTCGGTCTTAATGTTCAGATCATCCATCCCCTTCTTGTTCTTACGCTCTTTCAAATGGCCCATAAAGGCGTTCATATCTTCTTTGGCCTTTTCTTCAAGATCAACCAGCATCTCATCAATGCTTGTATCATAAACATAGGCTTCAGCAAACGGAAGGGTATTAATCACAGGATTGTAAAACACGTGCATGACAGTGATCTCGGCATTGAGCCTGTAAGCCCAGTCCATTGCCATTTCTGCCGCCCTGGAAGAATAATCACTAAAATCCACCGGTAATAACACCCTTGCCCTGGCCGGTCGCCCACGTTTGCGGCTCTCCGCTTTTAAGAGTTCGGGCTTCTCTACCTCCTCTATAATCTTCACGGCTCTTTCCAGATCCGATTCGCGGATGCGTATTTTAACACCATCGGAAACAGCTCCTTGTATCAGGTTAAGATTTTCAAGGAAACATTCGATGCCTTCATACTCCAGCAATGAACGAATAACCTCGGCATGTTCATAGGTACGGGTAGCTAATGTTATGATCTTTTCTTCTTCCATAACTAAAGTTTTTAAGAATTTCTGTTATTAAGATACCAAAGAAAAGAGAGAAAATCAAACCCAGAAGCACAAAAAAGACCTGAAAAATCTCTTCGTATGGAAAAAATATTCCCCTGTGAATCTAAGTATCAATAGATCGTTAGTTGTTAGTACCCAAGCCGCCGGAGAAGCTGGAAGCCGGAAGCTCTTAGCTGTTAGCTCTTAGCTCTTAGCTCTTAGCTCTTAGTAGCTCAGTCGCAGAGTCAGTAGTAGCTGAAAGCTCAAAGCTCAAAGCTCGAAGCTCGAAGCTCGAAGCTCGAAGCTCGAAGCTCAAAGCTCGAAGATCGAAGCTGAAAGCTCGAAGTTCAAAGCTCGAAGCTCAAAGCTCAAAGCTCAAAGCTCGAAGATCGAAGCTGAAAGCTCAAAGCTCGAAGCTCAAAGCTGGAAGGAGAAGTTACTCTCTCTTTTGCGACATAACCAAAGCACCAACAAAATTAGTTAAACATCATATTTTAAATGACTTAGGGGTTTTGTTAGATAAAAGTTAGATGAATTGTATCATATTGAAAAACAGATTTTAGCACATAGAATGTGATGACTCAAACAACTGAACGACAATCTATTACAAAAGTTTAACGGACTATTGTAAGCATTATACTGAAAAGGAAAAGGCATCCACACAAAACCAACGGACTATTGTAACAATAAGAAATACCACAGATTCCATTTTCATGGCTCAGAGAGGGAATGCAAAAAACAACACAATTCATGTCGGATCGAAACGGGAGACCGAAAAGACGCCCCGAATATTCTTGATCTTTTTCATCAAAGAATTGAGAAGTTGTTTATTATTTACAAACACCGAAAGTGTTCCTTCAAATATACCATCATGGGAATCCACATTTATTGATCGCATTTTCAGTCCCATATCTTTCGATACCACCTGGGAAATATTGGTGACAATTCCGATATCATCCTCACCTGTTACTTTAAGTGAAGCCATATATGAGCCTCCGGCTTCTCCCGTCCAGCGAGCCGGGACGATGCGGTATCCATATTTTTCTCTCAGATCAGGGGCATTGGGGCAATTGGTGCGGTGAATGCGAATTCCTCCATTGACTGAAACAAATCCGAAAATATCGTCCCCGAAAATAGGATTACAACATTTTGCCAGGTGAAAGTTTACATTGCTCAGATTTTTGTCGAT
>JAWOCV010000055.1:0-12201 GCA_046483585.1 Marinilabilia sp. | reverse complement strand
AAAAAAATTTAAATAATTCAGAGAGGCTAATATGTATAGGGTATGGATGTGGTGACAATGAAATAGATAATATCATTGAATCTAAGTTTAACTTTAAAGAAAAAACTGTTTATATTGTTGACCCATATCCAAGTGAGCAGACATTAAAATTTATAAATCGTTTTGGGGGAAAGTTGATAATGAAATCCCCTGAAAACATCGAAAGTAGTGATTTTAATAACTAAAGTCAGCCCCCAACACTTAGCTTCCGATCAAGAGTTGCTTGAATGCGCTTGACCTTGGAGGCTTTATTGAAATAAACATTCCATCCAATAGTGCACTTCTTTATAACTTTATGTAAACCTGTTCCGATTAACTAAAAGTATCCCTTAAAACTAACTGCTTCTGAATGACAAACTTTATTTAATGAACCTTGTTTTTGAAACATTTGAGGTTTGCTTTCAAAATCAAACAGGCGATACAGATAATATTCATTTGAATGATTTACAGAAAATTCAAGCTCGTTCCGGCTGAAAAATATGGGTGTTTTACTTGTGAGCTTGGTGGTTTTGACTTCAATATACTTATCCTTCCCCCGGAAATCTTTTGACAGAATATCAAAACCTGCTACATCCCCCTCTTCTTTAGAAATCCATCTCACTTCCTTCATCCACTTGTCTTGCCCAATTCGTGAAAGGGCCCATTTTTCATATTCCAGAACCAATTCCTCTCCCAACTGCCCAAGCCGAGTGTTTTGTTGTTCTTTTTCCAGGTAATTGGTTTTTGTTACAAAAGCCTTTTGTTCATAAGGTGGTTTGTACTCATGAACCAAGTCTGGTTTGGGCGGGGAGACAATAAAATTTTCGAAATGAATATACTGGGAAGGATTGGGGATTTCTTTTTCAGCAAAGTTCTTAAAATGATATTCGAAATTCCGGTAGTTGTTTTCTAAATACTCTGCAACATGCTTTTCTAAAATCCTTTGGTAATTAAACCGGGGTAAATACCCTTTTATGTAAGGTTGGCCCATGTTGGCCAGAACCGCACTGATGTTTTGATGTTTAAACTCCACAGAGCCTTCACTTCGATTGGCCAGCAAAGGAAGCAAGGCTCTTCGGTGCTCTGCCTTCGAATAGAGCTCACCTTTTAGTTCCTTTGCCAACATATTAAAGTAGTCGGCAACGATAAGGCTGATTTCTATGGTAGACCACGGAGTGGGCATAGCCTGCTGTGTTTTTTGATAAAGGTAAGAATTCGTCTCTGCAAAACAAGGGTTTTCAGTTTTGTTACGGGTAGAGATTTTCCCATAGTGAGGGCTTCACTCCAAGTGAAACCCTCACTAAAAAAATGCTATTGAGTTAATTTTTTCTCCTGTCCCGGGTGTTTTTTGTTCACTTGCCAGCGAGAGTTTCTCTTTCTATGAAGGAATAAACCAGAAAATTTAATTTTCACGGATTAATAGTATCCTTTCCCTGGAATCACATGTCTCACGCCCCCTTTGGGATTCTTAACATCACCTTTGTATCTGGGAATTAAATGGATATGTGCATGGAAAATAGATTGACCTGCAGCTTCTCCAATATTAACTCCAATATTGAACCCATCAGGATTAAGTTCCTTGTGCAATATTGTTTTAACAAAATTGACCAGATTCCAGCAATAAAATTGTTCTTTCTGTGTCATCTCAAAATAATCCGAAACGTGACGTTTAGGAATTATCAGGGAATGGCCACGAGACACCGGAAACCCATCATAAATGGCGTAGGCAAATGAATTTTCTGCAATATACTTAACCTTTCTGCTTACATGACAAAAGGGGCACGGTGATTTCTGCTGTACTTCTGTAAATCTTTTTAAAGAATAGATCTCGCAAAAATCATTTTTCAATTCACTGTCAAAGGGAAGAATAACGTCACATTGATAGGTCGTTTTTTTATGGACCTTATGCATTCTGAAACCTTTAAATTTTAAGTCTCTTCTAACTGTAAAAAATGCTTTCCCGTCTGGCTTCAATAAAGAGCTAACCTGCATTATTACTTCTTGTTGTTCTGCTGGTTTCAAAACATTTAAGACATACTGGCAAATGATGGTATCGTACTTCTTCTTTGGGTATTCCGGTCTGTGAAAATTATCATATCCATCACAATAAAAACCTATATTCTTTAACTCCTCAACATCTTTCCCATATCCACAGCCAAAATCAAGAATTTCCCCATTTAGAAGTTTGTTTCTTAACAACCATGCTGTTGGGAAAGACATTTTATCTCTTTCTTTGGCAGTAAGATGTGAATGATTGATAGGGGTCTGCATATACTAAATATTAAAGGGTTCAAGGCCTCTTTCACTGACCAGAAAATTGCATTTGGTTAACAAAGAATTAAATGCTTTATCTTGCCAGTTTTCAGAATGGAAATTGGAAAATCCGAGTAATGAAGTTTTAATCTCATTCTCGAATCTTAAAGGAAACTCCTGGTAGATTGATTCCCAATAAAAAATAATAAGCTCTTTTCGATTATGTAACAGTTGAGGGTGAACAATTTTATTTCTTTTTTTATTATTCATTTTCTCGGTAGTGGGCAATAAATTCCACAAATCATTATTGTGCCAAAGAGAATAAGGGACAACATGATCAATATTTAGATTATTTCCTTTAATTCTTTCCCCAGACCATACACAAAACAGATCCCCCTGGTTTAGTATTTGTTTGTAAAAATTTTGCACATCAGCAACTTCCCTGTCATTCTTAAAATTAGGATCCAGGATGGAAAGAACCTCTCCTTTATTTAAATTATTTTGAGAATCTGCTTTTAAAGTAAAATTTAGCCATTCCATGATCAAAGAATCTTTTCCATTGATAAATGAACCAAACAATTTAAATGCATCGTAGTAATCAGATGGTATTGAAAAAGAACCGCAATTTCTTATGATATGAAGATTGTTTAATTCTGACCTAAGACCTACTTTAAATTTTGAGTCATTGTTGTATTTAAAAATTTCTCCTCCTTTATTTACAGCACTTCCGATGTAAGTCATTGGCATTTTAACAATTGTTTCTCTTAGCTTCTTTATTAATCGTTGTAAGTTTTCTTTAACCGATTCATTAACATTGCCTGTTTTCAATTCTTCATTTAATTGAAGATAGCCTAACCCTTTTTCGTAATGCTTGATTACTTCATTAAATATCCCTCTAAATACCAAAGTCTTTTGCTGCTTATCTCCTTTCTTTTGAGGAATGAAATAATCAGAATCAAAAATGGGGTAGTAATATTCAATCCATTTGAGGATGACCAGTCCAAGAGGAATTGTTACTTGGTCATCTTTTTTTTCTATATAATGATCATATTCCTGAATAATTTCGATAGTTGCTTTTAATAGAGCGAATTTGTAGGTAGTGTCTTTGCTGTCTCGTTGAATGATTGTAGATATTTCCTGTATGGCTTTTTGCATGAATTGGGGGTGTGTCTGTTTTAAACGTGAAATGGCTTATGCTAAGATAGTTATTTTGTTTTAAATGTCTGGTAGTGGTATGTGGTTATTGTTTGCTAGATACACACGAACTTACAAATATCTCAACGAAAAACATTGGTCTGGGGATTTATGGGATGTTTGAATACGTAGAATCTTAAGGTAAGCCCTCACCCTCCCACATATTGTAAAAGAAAGAATCTTTCCCCAAGCCGGGGGAATCCGTACTTGAGAGTTGGATCTTTCCAGGTTCTACTGGAATCTCTTGGAATTAGCTGGAAGCATTTGGATTTTTTCGGGAAAATCTGACAATTGTTGGATTTTTTCCAATTGTGAGGCGAAAGGTCGACTCAGGTTCAGATTGGTTATAACGTTTCGAAATGTGCCACAGTTTCCGGTTTTCTTATACCAGTGGTTTCGGTTTAAAATGTGTCTGTCTCGTCAAAAAATTCCCTGCCGACGAAGATCAAATTTCTATCCCGCCCCGTTGGGGCTATCTGATTGGCAAACATACATGCCAATCAAAACACAATGGGCTAACACCCATTGCTTTATTATGACAACCCGTTGGGGCTAAACCCAGAAATAAAAACCATCATTTTGTTGACGTCAACAAAAGGGGCGCGGCAAAATCAATGGTTGAATAGTACGACAGAACGTAATAGATTGGTTTTACACCTCTGCCCGCCTGGTAAAAAAGGACCCGAAATGTTAACGAGCTTTAGCGGTAATTCATAAATGCCTGCAGCCACCTGTAATAAGGTTGCTGAAAAACCACCTGTTCTTTGTTGAAATTCTCAGGATCGTAATCGCCTCCCAGCCATGATTTCATTTCCTCGTGCTCTTCATGGTCCGGATCGGAGAGAATTTCCAGCACTTGCTGATAACCATACGTACCACCGCAATCTTCAGGCGGGCAGGCCCTTGCTCCATCGAGGCAGACGGGGTATTTTTGCTTTTTGTCTCGGACCAGGTAGCCTTCGAGGCATACGGTATGCATCCAATGATCGCCATAATCGTAAAGATAGTTGGCGGTCACGCCCAAATCATTAAAATGTTCTGCTACGGGAACCTCCCAACCGGGGAAAACTTCAGAGAGCTCTCCGGTGCCATATAAATCAGGGATTCCGATCTGAACCGTCTTTTTCTTTCTCTTCCCTTTAATTTCAAAATCGTGCAGATGAGAATCGGTCCATCCCATGGCATTTTGAATGGCTGTGTGCAGATCCCAGAAGTTATATTCAGGCGGCACCAGTATTCGTCGCCAAATTTTGGGTTCAATATCCTGCAATTCTATATAAAACTGAAGAACACGGTTTTTGAGTGGTTGAGGACATGGGAATTTTTCATAATTCATCAGGTACCCCTTTTCTGTGTAGTTTTTATCAAATTTTCCTGGCATGGTCTTACTGGTTTTTGATAAAGGTAAGAATTCGTCTCTGCAAAACAAGGGTTTTCAGTTTTGTTTCCCATAGTGAGGGCTTCACTTCAAGTGAAACCCTCACTACATGAGATAAAGAATGTTCATGGCATCGATCATCATGGCCGTTTCGGAAGTAATGCTTCGTTTTCCCTTACCCTTGATGCAAAAATCATTCATTCCTTAAAATATCAATTATGAATGCATAAACTGGCACAGCTTGTCCCTGCCTGCCCCGATAAATCGGGGATTTTTTCATCGGGATACGGTTCTGAAGGGGCCGTAAGCTACCCGCCAATGCAAGCGGGTGAAAATGAATCATTCTTCTTTATTTTCACGAGCTAATTTTTTATCTTTATAAAACTTTAGAATGAAACTGAAAATAAGATGAAACAAAGGATATATATAGATACTTCCGTTATAGGTGGTTGTTATGACGAGGAGTTTGAAATATGGTCAAATCATTTAATAGACGAGTTTAAGATAGGATTGAAAATTGCGATAGTGTCTGACATAACGTACAGAGAACTTGAATTAGCTCCTGAACGGGTGCAAAAAGTTCTGAGTAGAATTCCCATTGACCATATCCATGAAATAGAAACAACAGGAGAGACAGAGGAATTGGCTGAAAAGTATATTGCGGAAGGAGCAATTGTGGAAAAATTTTATGAAGATGCACTACATATTGCAAATGCGACCGTAGAAGAAGTGCATGTTTTAGCAAGTTGGAATTTTAAACATATTGTTAACTTAGACAGCATAAGAAAATATAATGGAGTGAATTTGAAAAATGGTTATAAGACCATTGAAATACGAACACCAAGAGAAATATTAAAATCGAACGAAAATGAAAATTAAAGAAAAAAAATTTGACTCCGTTAAAATGATGCGTGAGATACGGACAAAACTTCATGAAGAATACAAAAAGAATCCTGAAAAAAGAAAAAGAGATTTAGAAAGAGTAAGGAATTCATTTTTGAAGAAATCCGCCAACAGGTAATCGAGTAGGCAGCTGACGGACTAAAGTCCGCCTATGCACCTCTCACTGAATGGGACGAAGATGACTGATTTTATCCAAAACATCCCTCCGGTTTTCTTTTTCCACGGCCACCCAAAATGGCGGGGGTCAACATGCTCCGGATTTTTCCGTATTCTTAACTTGAAGGGGGTCAACATCCGCCGGAATGACATGCTTTTTGTCTTTAAAAAATGGCGGATTTTTTTGCCGGATTAGGGGGTCAGCTTACTCCGGATTATCCACATAGGATTCAATCAAAAAGTTTCTGTTTTTCATCCATGTCATTTTGAAATTTTTATATTTTTAATGCCCCGGATGATGGACGTAACGGCGTAGATGCCGATGGGGGTAATGGAGAACGCACCGATGGTGGTGGAACCGTGATGGAACCGTGGGGGGGGTCCGGTGGACGGACCGGCGGGGGGTCCGTAGAGACGCAAAATTTTGCGTCTCTACTTTATTATGACAACCCTTTGGGGCTAAACTCAAATATAAAAACCATCATTTTGTTTTCGTCAACAAATAGGTCCCCGCAAAATCAACCGTTGAATTGCCCCAGGGGACGTAACAGATTCGTTAAGGATGACAGACCTGAGACAAAAAAACCCACTACCCTCATTTTATTGAATTCCCCATAGCCCCAACGGGGCGAAATAATTAGCTCAGGGTGTAGCCCTGAGAATAGAGAAACAAACAAATAAATTCTAACCATAGCCCCAAAGGGGCGTAACAAGAAAAGAGTTATGCCACAATCATTAGTCAAAAATTACATTCACATCACATTCAGCACCAAAGAACGGCATCCATTCATTGACAAATCCATCGATGATGAACTATTTGCATACTTAGCCGGTATCTGCAAAAGACAAGAATCGTTTCCTGTAGAAATCGGAGGAACGAAAGACCATGTTCATATTCTTTGCCTTCTTTCACGGAAGATTGCCTTAATGAAACTTATTGAAGAGTTAAAATCGCATTCCTCAAATTGGATGAAAACCAAAGGGACCAAGTTCCAAAACTTCTACTGGCAAAACGGATATGGAGGTTTTTCAGTAAATCCGTCCGAAATCGAAGTAGTCCGAAAATATATTCTCAATCAGGAAGAACATCATAAAAAAATGACTTTTCAAGATGAATTCCGCGCCTTTTTGAAAAAATATGATGTGGAATATGATGAGCGCTATGTTTGGGATTAAACCTATTGCGCCCCGTTGGGGCTATTTGATTGGCAAACCTATATAAAACACAAAGGGCTAGCACCCTTTGCTAATTATGACGCCCCTTTGGGGCTTTGGGGCTAAACTCAAATATAAGAACCATCATTTTGTTGAAGTCAACAAAATGATAGTTTAAAGTCAACCGTTAAACAGCCCCAACGGGGCGAAATAATTAGCTCAGGGTGTAGCCCTGAGATCGGATGAGATCATTAAAATAGTCAATTACGGGGAGTTCTCAAAATCCCATAATGAACCCTTCACTCCAAGTGAAACCCTCACTAAAGAAGATGACTCTGCCTTTCATCCCAACAAAAAACCCCCACCGAAACCGGCAGGGGCTTTTTCCCTATAGTGTGGACTTCACGCAAAGTGAAACCCTCACCAAGAAAAGGATTTTACTCTTCATAACTCTGCAGCAGCAGCTTCAGGATGTCGATGGCTGCGCGCGATACCGATGACCCGGGGCCAAAGATACCAACGACTCCGCAGTCGTAGAGATATTGGTAATCCTGGTTGGGGATGACGCCGCCGGCGATGACCATGATGTCTTCACGGCCAAGCTTTTTGAGCTCTTCCATAACCTGGGGTACCAGGGTTTTGTGACCGGCGGCCAGGGATGACACACCCAGCACGTGGACGTCGTTCTCGACGGCCTGGCGGGCGGCCTCGCCCGGGGTCTGGAACAAGGGGCCCATGTCCACATCGAATCCGATGTCGGCATAACCGGTGGCGACGACTTTGGCGCCGCGGTCGTGTCCGTCCTGTCCCATTTTTGCGATCATGATGCGGGGCTGACGGCCTTCTTTATCGGCAAACTCACGGGCCAGGGAGCGGGCTTGTTCAAACTCGCTGTCGTCTCCTGCTTCCGATGAGTACACGCCATTGATGGATCGTATCACAGCTTTATACCTCCCAACTACTTTTTCACAAGCATAAGAAATCTCTCCCAGTGAAGCACGCTTCTTAGCGGCATCCACGGCCAGGGCCAGCAAGTTGCCTTCACCGGTCTCGACGGCTTTGGTGAGGGCGTCAAGCGAGGCCTGGACTTCCGCTTCATTGCGTTCGGCTCTCAGTTTTTCCAAACGTTCGAGCTGAGCATTCCGCACGGCGGTATTGTCGATTTCGAGAATATCTATGGGGTCCTCTTTTTCGAGACGGTAGCGGTTGGTTCCCACGATTACCTGCTTCCCACTGTCGATCTTGGCCTGTGTGCGGGCAGCCGCCTCTTCAATGCGCATTTTGGGCAGGCCTGTTTCGATGGCTTTGGCCATACCGCCCATCTCTTCGATTTCCTGGATATGGGCCCAGGCTTTTTCGGCCAGTTCTTTGGTGAGGGACTCTACATAATAAGATCCGGCCCAGGGGTCCACCGCCCTGGTGATCTTCGTCTCTTCCTGCAGGTATATCTGGGTATTACGGGCGATGCGTGCCGAGAAATCGGTGGGCAGTGCAATGGCTTCGTCCAGTGCATTGGTGTGAAGCGACTGGGTGTGGCCCAGGGCCGCGGCCATGGCTTCCACACAGGTCCGTCCCACATTGTTGTATGGGTCCTGCTCCTGGAGGGACCAGCCGGAGGTTTGGGAGTGGGTCCGCAACGCCAGCGATTTGGGGTTCTCGGCCCCGAATTGTTTGACGATCCTGGCCCACAGCATCCGTGCAGCACGCAACTTGGCGATCTCCATAAAGTGATTCATGCCGATGGCCCAGAAGAACGACAAGCGGGGTGCAAAAGCGTCGATGTTCAATCCGGAATCCACGCCGGTGCGCAGATATTCAAGCCCGTCGGCCAGGGTATATCCCAGCTCAAGATCGGCGGTAGCCCCGGCTTCCTGCATGTGGTATCCCGATATGGAGATGCTGTTGAATTTGGGCATTTTTTGCGAGGTGTACTCGAAAATATCGGCGATGATGCGCATGGAGAAATCGGGCGGGTAGATGTATGTGTTGCGCACCATGAATTCTTTCAGAATGTCGTTCTGAATGGTCCCGCTGAGCTCTTCCAGTTTTGCACCCTGCTCCAGTCCGGCTACGATGTAGAAGGCCATGACCGGCAATACTGCACCGTTCATGGTCATCGATACCGACATTTTATTGAGCGGAATGCCGTCGAAGAGCACCTTCATGTCGAGGATGGAGTCGATGGCCACACCGGCTTTTCCCACGTCGCCCGTTACGCGCTCATGGTCCGAGTCGTATCCGCGATGCGTGGCCAGGTCGAAGGCCACTGAAAGACCTTTCTGTCCGGCCGCCAGGTTACGGCGGTAAAAAGCGTTGGACTCTTCGGCGGTGGAGAATCCGGCATACTGACGGACTGTCCAGGGACGGACGGCGTACATGGCCGAGTAAGGTCCACGCAGGTAGGGGGGCAGACCGGCCGCATAGTTCAGATGCTCCATGCCCTCCAGGTCTTCTTTGGTATAGACCGGTTTTACCGGAATGTGCTCGGGGGTTTCCCAGTCCTTTTTAATGCCATGCTGTTGCTCCCATGCCCGGGCATCAAACGAGGGCTGGTCGCTTTGGAAATCTATTTTAGAAAAATCTGGTCTCATAATATTTATTTTTTAAACGCAAAGTCGCAAAGATGCAGAGTGAAAAATCTAGAGATTGTTGACTTTTCGGTAGATCCCTTTGTGTAAAACGGGGACATTGAAGTTAATTAATAATCCGAGTTTTTTGTGAGCGAGTTTTAGATATGTAACCAACTGAACCTCGTGAACCGGATGTATTTCTTCAACTGCTTTCAATTCAACAATTACTTCTTTTTCAATTAATAGGTCAAGAACAAAATCCTTTTCCAATGTTTGATTTTTATAGGTTAATGGCAAATGTACCTGCTCTTCTACCAGCAACCCGTTGTTGCGTAATTCGTGTGCGAGACAGGCTTCATAGACAGATTCCAGAAGACCCGGTCCAAGTTCTTTGTGAACTTCGATGGCTCCGCCAATAATTTTGGAAGAAATATGATTTAAAACCTCTCTCGTCATTTTTTATATAAAAACCTTTGCGATTTTGCGTCTCTGCGTTTGGTTTTACTGGATTTTCAACATTTTATTAAACTTCTGCAAGGTTTCCAGCAGGTTGGAACGCATGCTAATGAAGTGTTCAATGCCATTGGCCTTCAGATCATCCATGCAGGCGGGTTCGCCGGCCACGACAAAGATGGTTTTATCGTCCAGGGCATTCTTTGCAGCGGGTGCCGCTTCGGCATATTCCTCGTCAGAAGAGCAGAGAACCACCACGTCGGCTTCGGCTTTTTTGGCCGCATCAACGCCTTCCTGGATGGTGTTGAAACCGAGGTTGTCGATGATCTCGTACCCTGCGCATCCGAAGAAGTTGCCCGAGAACTGCGAACGGGCCAGGCGCATGGCCAGGTTGCCGTAGGTAAGCATAAAGACTTTGGGGCGTTTGCCGGCTTTCTCAGTGGCCAGGCGCAGGGTTTCAAACTCTTCGGCGCCGCGGAACAACTGAATGGGTTCAACGGTGTTGCCCGATTCGGCATCGGTGAAGGCCTTGTTTTCACTGATCTGATTTGACACAGACTCCAGATTGTTGGGATATTGGTTCGTCCCCACGAGGATGTCTTTCCGGCGGGCGAGATCTTTTTTCCGCTTGTCGGAAGCTTCTTTTACCAATGCCTGAACAAAACTGTTTTTCAGTGCCCGGGTATATCCGCCTTCCTCTTCCACCTGGCGGAACAGCTTCCATGCTTCATTGGCAATGCTGTGGGTAAGATTTTCTATATAATAACTGCCGGCCGAGGGATCGTTGATCTTTTCGAAATACGACTCCTCTTTCAGCAACAATTGCTGGTTACGTGCCACCCGTTCGCTAAAAGGGCCGGGCTGCCGGAACACTTTGTCGAAGGGGGCGACTGTCAGCGAATCGGTCCCTCCGATGGTGGCGCTCATGGCTTCGGTTTGCGTGCGAAGCATGTTCACGTATGGGTCGTAGATGGTTTTGTTCCACTCCGAGGTTTCACAATGGGTATGCATTTTGGTCACATCCTTGTCGGAGGGATTGTAAGCATCCACAATTTTGGCCCACAACATCCGTCCTGCACGCAATTTAGCGATTTCCATGAAGTAGTTGCCGCCGATGCCGAAGTTAAAGCGGATCTGTCTGGCGACATCATCAATCTTTTGTCCGCGGTTGGTAATCTCCGCAAGGTATTCGTTGCCCATGGCCAGTCCGAAGCCCAGCTCCTGAACGATGGTTGCCCCGGCATTGTTGAAATGTTTGGCATTCACGGCAATGGTCTGAAGACCTTCGACGGCTTTGCCGTTTTCGACCATCGCGGAAGCAGTGTCCAGCAATTCTTCCACAGGTACGCAGGAACTGCCGGAGATGGTAAGACTTCCCAGCGGGTCAAAACCCACCGAACCTTTAAGGACTTTCAGTTCACCGGCGATGAGTTTCACCAGTTCCTGGTTGCCGTGAGAGACGGTAAAGTTGATCTCCACCTCATCAGTGTTGATGTCCTTAAGCAGCGTTCGGAGGTTCTCTTTGGTCACCAGTTTTTCATCTTCAAGCAAAAACCCGATGGAATCGGCCCCTTTGGTGATCACTTCGCGGGCTTTTTGATTTGCTTCTGCCACATCCGTCACCGCGATATCCTGGCGAACGAGCCATTTGTTGCGGATTTTAGTACCCCTGACATAAGGGAATTCACCCGGGAGGGCATCAAGGTATTCAAGTCCGTCAAGGTCTTCTTCCCGGTAGAAGGGACGCACGCTGAATCCTTCATTGGTTTTCCAAACGAGCTTTTTGTCGAAATCAGCTCCTTTGAGGTCCGCTGTTACCTTGTCCATCCACGCCTTTGTCGAAACGGGAGGAAATTCACTGAACAACGGTTGATTTGATTTATCTGCCATAATGAAACTGTTTATTTGTGCTTGTTAACAGGCCGCAAAATTAACCTTTTTATTCCAGAATGGTAACAAAACCAGAAGGTTTATGGAATGTTATAGAGCAGGAAGCCGGGGATTGGGATTCATTTGAATCCATAAAAAATCCGGCTATGAATTTTATCATGGCCGGATCTTTAATAAAAGTGAATGTGTAATATCAACAGATCGTTGGATTTAAGATTTAAGATGGTTCAT
>JAWOCV010000219.1:0-6430 GCA_046483585.1 Marinilabilia sp. | reverse complement strand
GACAAAAGAAGTGAATGAAAAACTCAATGAGCTTTTGGCCAGCTTCCAGGTTTATTATCAAAACCTCCGCGGTTTCCACTGGAACGTCAAAGGCAAAATGTTTTTCACACTTCACGGAAAATTTGAAGAATTATATGACGACGCCGCTGAAAAGATCGATGAAGTAGCCGAGCGCATTCTGACCTTGGGCGGTCAGCCGCTTCATACATTCGATGATTACCTGAAAAACTCAAAGATCAAGGTTGTCAAGGACGAATGTGAAGGAACTAAGCTCGTAGAGGCCACATTGGAGAATATGAGCGCTTTGGTAAAAATGGAGCGTGAAATACTGGAGATGACCGATAAAGCAAATGACGAAGGAACTCAGGCTTTGATGAGTGACTTCATTTCCCAACAGGAGAAAACCATGTGGATGCTGAACTCTGTGCTTGACTAATTTGCATTCAAATCAAGGCAGAAATCTTTTATCTCATGCAAATAGCTAAAAGGGCCAACCATGCAAGTTGGCCCTTTTTTTCGCTGTATTGTGTCCGGGGAATTTATTGAAAAAGCACTCCCATCATAAATGCATCATGCCCCAAACTTTTGGGCAGACGCTTACAATAACCTTGTCTTAAACAGGATGGATGAAGCGGGATAGTTTTCCGCGGAGATATAAAACAAAAAAAGACCGCCAAGCTGACGGTCTTCATTTTCTGCTCCTCAGGTAGGACTCGAACCTACGACCCACGGATTAACAGTCCGTTGCTCTAACCAACTGAGCTACTGAGGAATTATGTCTAATACTTTTGGATTTCCAAACCCTGACGTTCCGGATTTGGTACTCTGACAGAAAGGCAACCCCGCAGGATACGTGTTTCTCTCAAATGCGATGCAAATATAGGGTGTTTGGAGGAATCGCGCAACATTTGATCCAAAAAATGATGCATTTTTTTGCGGTGCTTTCTTAACATTTTGGAAAATAATTCATTGCTCAAAAGAAAAAATTATTGCCAATCACAAAGCTCATTGATTTCAGCAACGACTTTCTTATGTTTGTGTTCCGATAGCTGAAGCGCTTCCAGAATTTCCAGTTTCCGGGCAAGCTCCCTGCAAATGACAACCTCATTCTTCAAAAGATATTGTTTATGGGCCTTGGTTAAATGAGTCAGTGCAGTTACGGGATAGGCATTATATTGTTCGGTCAGTTCTTTCAGACTTCTGCCCCGGGGATAATCCCAACTGATCAGGTTTAACCCGCTGCACCGGCCATAATCCGAAGCATCCGAAGTGAACCGGGTATTGGTCACAATCCAGCCATAAAAGGTAAAACCGGAAAATTCTGGAAGTTTGAGTCTGGTTTCCATAATATCGTTAACCCGCGAACGGATGTACAAGGGGACCTGAACACTGGAAAATTTACCCTGACTATTGTGGTATTTGCATTCGACCAAATGTTGTTCCTTTCCTTTTGTTGCTACAACATCAACCTCATGAGTTACACATTGCCCATTGACGGTTTGTCCCACTTCCACAGTGTATCCCAAAAACTCAAACAGATGCCCCACAAAATGCTCAAAAGGATATCCCGAAGGCCCCAGTTCCATGATGGCTTTTTTAAGACTGTAGCGGGCAGCAGTACTTCTGCGCTTTTTCCTGAGTAGCCTGAATGCCCGTCCATAAATTTTCCTGGTAGAGACGCCGTCTTCTATCCAGTTGAGTATATCTGAAGCAATCTCTTTGGCTATTTTTTCCCCGGCACCCGCCCTTTGAAGGGAACTTTGGAGTTTTTCGGGATCGAAGGGCTCATATTCACCCGATGCCTTTTGTATCAGTGGTCTGTTTGTCATATCTTTCTTTATACCAATAGTCCCGTTAATTTTTTGTTAGGTTTTGTTATCACAATAGATCGTTAGATTTTTAGATCTGAGATCTATCTGTTATACACTTTCTCCATCAAATAAATGATCGCCCCTATCAGTAATGTGAGCAAGCTAAACAGCACTGCCCGTGGCTGGTCTATCACGATATAAATCATCATCCAACCCGTAACTGCCAAAAAGACGGCCGGAGTCACGGGATATCCCCAGGTCCTGTAGCTCCGGGGAAGATCTGGACGTCTGATCCGGAGGATATAAATTCCCAAAACAGCCAGGAAAGAAGATAAAGTTAGGGTAAACCCGATGTAATAAATAACCTCCTCAAAAGTAGAAGTAATGGCCATCAGTAATACCAATGCCGTTTGAATGAGAATAGCCCGAAAAGGGATCCCGTTTTTATTCTTTTCAGAGAAAAACCGAAGAAGCCGGTGATCTTCTCCCATCACCTGTACAACACGAGGGCCTGCCCAGGTCATGGAACTGATGGCCGATATCAACCCCAGCGATATCAGCACCCCCATGATGGTCCCTCCCGTTTGACCGAATATATAACCGGCGGCAATATATCCAACCTCTTCTTTGCCGGCCATTGATTCCATTGGAGCAGCGTAGAGAAAAACCCCGTTAACGGGCACATAGAGCAAAACCACAAGCAATGTCCCGAGAAAAAGCGATAATGGCAGATTTCGGCGGGGATACCTGATGTCGTTAATGATATATGCTGATGCATTCCAGCCCGAATAGGAATACATCACAAAAACCAGTGAAACGGCAAAAGCCCCGGAAAATATGGAAGAAAAATCACCGGGACCAGGTAAAAAACTTATGTCCTGAGGCACCGGGAGTATAAAACCGAAGACAATCAAAACCAGGATAAGCAATATTTTGAGACCTGTAAAAAAGTTCTGAAAAAGACTTATCGTCCTGATCTGCCGGGTATGAATCCAGGCTACGATCAAAGCAAGCACACAGGCCAGAACTTTCACCGCTATGGACTGATGCCCGGATGCAAGCATTCCGGTATCCATGAAGACCCTGGTACTGTATTTGCCGGCTGCAATAGCCGCAGCAGCAATGGGCGCACTAAACCCCACGATGAAGGAAACCCATCCGGCAAGAAACCCAACCATGGGATGGTAAATTTTCCCTAAAAAATGGTATTCCCCGCCGGAGCGGGGGAACATGCTGCCCAGTTCCCCATAGGCAAACGCTCCGCACAAGGCTGTCAGACCGCCTACGAGCCAGAGCATCAGTATGGCAAAAGGCCGGGGCATATCCTGCAGCTGAAATCCCAGGCTTGTAAATATGCCCGTTCCGATCATATTGGCCACAACCACAGCAATCGCTGTTATCAGTCCTGCTTTGGGCTTCCCGTAGCGGTGGTTCTTTCTTGACATCTATATTTTTTCTTAAATCCAGGATTCAATGATTATGATCACAGATCAGACAAAAATGGATCATCCGGGAAAAATTGAGTCATCCGATGACATTTCAATGAATCATACTTCCCCGAATCTCTGACCAAATCCCGTGCCATTCAATCCGTTGCATACAAAAAAGGCGGACCACATCAAAATGCCATCCGCCCTCATTAATAGATTTTTAGATTTTTAGATCTTTAGATTTAAGATAATTCATATGTTGCTATTAATCTTTGTTTTAATACAAACATCTCTTCATGTTCAAGCAATCAATTGCATAATAACCACTTAAGAAAGTTTAACGGACTATTGCTCATAATATCTTACAATAAAAAAGCAACCGTCTTACAACTCAAAGGTACTCAAATACCGTTCTCCGGTATCGGGTAACAACACGACAATTCGCTTTCCTTTATACACGGGTTTTTTCGCCAATTCCACAGCCGCCCACAAGGCAGCTCCCGAGGAATATCCCACAAGAATTCCTTCCCGGCTGGCAGCTTCGTTCGCAGTGTTAATGGCATCTTCATTAGCTACGGTCACAACCTCATCGATGACGCTGCGATCGAGATTATCAGGAATGAATCCCGCACCAATACCCTGAATTTTATGAGGCCCGGGCTGTCCACCTGACAAAACCGCAGATGCGGAAGGTTCAACCGCCACAACTTTCACATCCTTTTTTTTCTTTTTCAAATGATGACCGACACCCGTGATGGTTCCCCCGGTACCTACGCCTGCCACGAAAACGTCTACTTCACCGTCGGTATCTTCCAGTATTTCCAGTGCAGTGGTGCGATAATGTGCATCCGGATTGGCTTTGTTCTCAAACTGCTGCGGGACAAAAGACTTCTTATAATTTGAAGCCAGCTCATGCGCTTTGGCAATGGCTCCTTTCATTCCGTCAGGGGCAGGTGTCAAAACAAGCTCGGCACCGTACTTTTTCAACAATTTCCGGCGTTCAATGCTCATACTCTCCGGCATGCTAAGAACGAGCTTATACCCCTTAACAGCCGCAACCAAAGCCAGCCCCACCCCCGTATTTCCACTGGTGGGTTCAACTATAACAGTTTCGGAATCAAGCAATCCCTCTTTTTCGGCTGCTTCGATCATACTGAGCGCAGGACGGTCTTTGACCGAACCTCCGGGGTTGTAGGATTCCAGCTTGGCTACAACCTCAGCCACGCCATCTTGTGTCAATTTATTGATCCTGACCAGGGGGGTTTTTCCCACGAGGTCCACCATGTCTTTTGCTATTTTCGTCATAACAGATAATTTTTTGTTTTCGGATCTCCTCAAAGGAGTCATGAAGCGTTAACAATTACGTTTTATTTAAATCTCACCGGGTCATAGATGAGTAAGAAAGTGCCAAACAACCCGTCACCATTAAATATGATACATCAAAGCACCTTCCTCTCTGTTCAATGCCGGCAGGGCATCAAGCGTGATCTCACCAAATACTTTATCCACGGCTTGCGATGTTTGTGTCAAAAACTGCTCAGCAATTTCCTGTTTGGTCGGTTTGCCCGACCTGTTGTCTTCTTTTTGTCTCTCCCACTCAGGGTCGAGACATCGCAATACCTCCAGAAAGGTAATCTCTTTCAGAGGCCGGGCCAGACGGTACCCTCCCTGGGGTCCGCGCTTAACCTCTACAAAACTGCCTTTTCTGAAATCAGCGGCAATGCTTTCCAGAAATTTGTGCGGCAGATCATCGGCATCAGCAAGCTCCTTAACAGCTTTATAACCCGGCCAGGCATAATGCATCTGAACCAGAAAAACCAGCCCGTAATGAACACGTTTTGAGAATTTCATTATCTCATTCTATTTTAATATGTTTTACTTTGCAAATGTATAAACCTTTATTTCAATCACAAAAGAATTAAACTATTTTATAGCATATTCTTTTTATATGACTTATAACAGCAGGACAACAAAAATGTTTAGAACGATAAAAAAGTCATTTCTACCCCAATAGATTTTTAGATTTTTAGATTTAAGATGACTCATACATTTAACAGATCGGTAGATTTTTAGATTTGGTTCATCACCAAAATGCGTACTTATTTTATAAAAATAGAAATGTCTAATGATTACTAAAGCATACGACACCTTCAGCGTCGATATTCTATATTTTGAAAACAACAGCTATAAACATAGGAGCCCTTCAGGCTCCGATTCTCTCAAATATACGGGCATGACCCCGTGGATCAAATGTTTATAGATGTAGTGTATACATGCGAATTGACCCCCAAAGCGGGTCGTACCCGTTATGTATATTTGTTTGTTTTTCGCAATGGTTTCCCGATTATGACCTTTTGTAAGTATTAAATAGGTACGCATCATTATGATGAACCAAAAAATTGAATACTCTTTAAGAAAAATGGCTTACGCTATTTCAAATATCTTATTGTTGTCAATTCCTGCCAACAAACGTGGTGGTTTGTATGATTTCACGCTTCAAAAAGCCTCTTTAAGGGAGATATAAAACCCTGTTGTTCCCATCGTGGAAACACCTGCATCGAACCGAACATTAAGGGGATCATCCGGCAATATTCTGAAACGGAGGCCACCACCAAAAGATCCAATGACCTCATCAAAAGGATTGTTATATCCATCCGAAGCCCGCCCTGCTTCGGCAAATACAACCGCACCAAACCGCCACCAGACAGGCTGACGGAGTTCTCCCCTGGCCAGCCACACGGCATTCCCTGTTTTTCGTAAAGGGTGTCCGATCCCCCGCAAGCGCTCTTTTCCACCTAATTGCGGAATTTCGTAAAACGGTGCATCTTGTCCGGCATAATCAAAAATAAACTGAAATGCCATAGCAGATCCATCTCCAAAAGAGGGGAAATAATGCCGTGCATCCACAGTTATCCTGTTGTATTTATGATCCCCAGCTCCCCCTGTCCCTACAAATAACGGGGCAATCTCCACCAGGGCCCCTTTCGTGGGAGCCAGCGTACGATGACGGTTGTCAAACATCACGGAAGGCCCTGCACCGGTCACCCAACCCCCGCTATTGTTCAGAAAATCCGGAGAACCGTCTTCAAACTCCCCTGGAAACCGATTACGAACCATCAAAACTTCTCCGCCAATCCATAATGAGCGGGTAATATTTCTTAGAAAAAACCAGTTTAAACGTATTTCACG
>JAWOCV010000095.1:0-16421 GCA_046483585.1 Marinilabilia sp. | reverse complement strand
GGTGGTGGTGCAGGACAAACCGGGGCAATGGCGGCAAAAAGATCGGGTCTGGACAACCCGATGAACAAGGTACCGCCCCCTCCCATGGAAAGGCCGGTGAGATAAATCCGGTTTCTGTCGATGTTGAAATCCTTCCGGGTCTTTTCGATCACCTGCATCACATCCTCCTCGGGAATGCCGACATAGCCCATGGTCCCACGGGCATAAGGAGCCACCACGATGTATTCTTCATTGTCCCACTCGGGAAAATACCTTGAAGCTTCGGCATCGCTCTCCCCGGGCAGGTTCGTCTTGCCAAAAACCCGTCGCAGAGCCAGCCGGTGGTTCGACATGGCACCGTGCAACATCACCACAAGTGGATACGTTTTTTCGGGCTCAAAATTTTCGGGAAGATAAAGGGCGTAAGACTGCTCCGAATCATCAATTTCGGAATAAAAGTTCCCGACCTGAGGACCGGTTTTGTAATACTGGGCAGAAGAATTGTCTGCCCAAAAAGCAAAGAAACAGAACAAAACTCCTGCAAGAATTATTTTTGAATTCATGGTTTTGAATTTTGGTGTAAGTGAATCCAAAAATAAGGAAAGTTTTGGGGTTAACAGGGAAAATGAAAACTGTATTTCATTCAAACCATCCACGCAACCAATTGCATTTTTTCACACCTTATTAACACATTAGATGTTAGTAGCTCAGTCGCAGAGTCAGAAGTCAGAAGTAGCTGAAAGCTCGAAGCTCGGAGCTCAAAGCTGTTAGCTCGTAGCTCTTGGCTCTTAGGTGTTTAATTTGGGACAATTATTTTGAGTAGCTGGAAGCTTTTAGCTAAAAAAAGCCGGAGGCTTTTGTCCTAAGAGCTAAGAGCTAACTGGCTGTTAGGTGTTTGAATTTGGGAAATTTATTTTACATAGCTGAAAGCTGGAGAGAAAGGTTGCTCTCTTTTGCGACATAACCAAAGAACCAACAAAATTAGTTATAAAATAAGTACACCTTTTGGTGATGGACCAAATTTATTACCGTTGTTTTTCTTTATTTCAATAACATCTTTGGCCCGGGATATAATAGAAAAGAAATGAGAGCCTGGGCCAGAAGGGGGCTGTTTAAAAAGAGCTTTAAAAACTCCTGTATACCTTCAATTTGTAAGTGACTTTCTTTATTGTATCGCACCTCCGGCGCTAACTTTTATTGTAAAGTTTTGTTGTTTTATTACCATACTCTCGCACCTCCGGCGCTTTGGGATAGCCACGGAGTGCCTGCCTGGCAACAAATGAAATAGAGGCTTTTTATCTTTCAGTAAAAACCTTTGAGACAAAATAGTTCTATTTCATGAAACGGCAGACAGAGCGACAGTATGGTAAAAAAACCTCTGTCTTGAAAACGATTTAAAGCTCCAGAGGAGCGACACTTTTTTAAAAATCTGAAGGCCCAATAATCTGTGGGTTTTCAGCTTTTAACTTTAAAGCCACTCTCTCACCGTCACAACGAACATCGACTTTTTGATCGGTTTCTGATGTAATGGTGGCCCGACTTAAATGACCGCTGTCCCAACTTATATCAACCGTTATCTCACCCCGGGCCCGGAGGCCTTCCACAGAACCGGAATCCCATTTATCCGGCAAAGCAGGCAGAAGTTCAATGTAAGGCTGATGCGACTGAAGAAGCATCTCAGCAATACCGGCGGTTCCGCCAAAATTGCCGTCTATCTGGAACGGCGGGTGGTTGTCGAACAAGTTGGGATGTGTTGACTTTGTGAGCAAAGCTCGCATATTATTTAAAGCTGCCTGACCATCTTTGAGACGGGCAAAGAAATTGACCATCCAGGCACGGCTCCATCCGGTGTGACCGCCACCATGTTTCAATCGCTCTTCAATGACTTTTCGGGAAGCCTCCATCAGTTCGGGTGTCTCTTGCCAGGTAAATTGTGATCCCGGATAAAGTCCATAAAGATGCGACATATGGCGGTGACCGGGCTCGGCTTCTTTCAGTTCTTCCGACCACTCCATTATGCGGCCGTCACTGCCGATTTCAGGCGGGGTGAGTTTGTCGAGTTGCTCCTCAAGCTTTCGGATAAAACGGTTTTCTTCGTCCAATACTTCAGCTGCTTCTATGACGGCCGTAAACAAGTGATGAATGATCTGATGATCCATGGAAGGCCCCATCACCACGGAAGCCCGATTGCCATCGGGAGTAAAAAAAGTGTTTTCGGGCGACATGGAAGGACCGGAGACCAACAGACCGGTTTCGGGATCTTCTACCAGAAAATCGGAAAGGAAAAGGGCAGCTTCTTTCATGACGTCAAAACCCGAATTCCGTAAATTGGCCGTATCCCGGGTAAACAAAAAATCTTCCCAGAGATGTGTGGCCGACCAGGCGGCACCCATGGGCCACATCCCCCACTGAGGCAACCCCTGTGGCGTGGTAAAATGCCAGGCATCGGTGGTATGGTGGGCCACAAATCCATCGGCCCCATAAAGATCACGGGCTGTCTCCCGGCCGTTATCCCTCAATTTCCCAATAAATTCCAGAAAAGGGCGATGACATTCGAAAAGATTGGTCGGGCCAGCCGGCCAGTAATTCATCTGGAGGTTGATGTTGATGTGATAATCGGCATTCCACGGCGGCGTCAGCGATTGGGCCCATAACCCCTGCAAATTGGCAGGCATGCAGCCGGGCCGGGAGGAAGAGATGAGCAGGTAACGGCCAAACTGAAAGTAGAGGCTATACAGCGCCGGATCGGAGGCCCCGTTTCTTAAAGCTTCTAACCGCTGATCGGTAGGGAAAAAGATGGCATCGGATGTTCCCAGGTCGAGTGACACCCTTCCAAAAAGCTCCTGATAATCGGCAATATGTTCCTGCTTCAAAGTGGCATAATCTTTCCCGGCTGATTTTTCCAGGTATTGCTGACACAATGCTGTAGGATCTTCCCCCCGGTAATCGGTAGCCGCCACATGAACAAGCATCACAAAGTCGGCATTTTTCACGGAAATCGTTTCCCCTTCTGAAGAGAGGGAACCACCGGAAGGAATGATCTTTACGCGGGTCTCATACCTCACACCATCTTTATCATCCACTTTCTGGCGCATGATGATCTCATCATCTTCCAATCGAATGTTTTCACCCTCCCCGGGCCGGCTTAATGAAGCAGAAAAAGAGATCTGTCCAGGCTGATCTGCAGAAAGCCGGATGATGCTGGCATCAGCCGGATGAGATGAAAAATATTCACGGGTGTAATTGACCCCATCGGCCCGGAATGAAATGCGAGCCACTGCGTTGTTCAAGTCAAGTTGCCGTTTATACGCGCTGTAATCATCCAGCCCGGGAAAATCCAATTCCAAATCGCCCAGAGTCTGATAAGTATTGGTTCCTTGCGGCATCCGGTCACTGAGCAGGTATTGCCGAACCATCGAATCGGCTTCTTCGTATTGCTCATCAAACAAAAGCGAGCGGATCTGGTCAATATGCTTGTACCCGTTGGGTTTATCGGTATGTTCGTCCTTTTTGGTCCACACGGTCTCTTCATTCAACTGAATGCGCTCCCGGTCAACCCTTCCAAAAACCATGGCGCCCTGCCGGCCGTTCCCCAAAGGCAGGGCTTCCACCCATTCTTCGGCAGGTTCATTGTACCAGATTTGGAGGGGGGAAGGGGAATTGGCGTTCCCATACAATCCTACAATCTTAAATGCAAATACAAGTAAAATAAATAATTTTAGCATCTTCGACTTTATTTCGTTTAACCTGCTTTATTCATAAGTTTTCGTCATGAGATGTTCAAATATCAAAAAGACAAGCAACCGCAGACATATTTGATGCAGGGAATAGTGAACGATTTTCAAATCAAATTTGATGAGGACGCTTGTATCTTGCCGATAGTTGGACATCGTAATAGATAATTTATGAATAAAGCAGGTTAAAGCTTAAATATGAATATCTATGAATAGTCCAGGCTAAAGCAAAAACAGGAAATTATTCCACAATTATTTTATGAAAAACCATCCTATCATCAACCATCAACCTGGCAAGATACATTCCCGGCCTTAGGTCTCCAATAAATAATTTTTCCCTGGTTTTATTTATAGTCTTTTTTTCCATGACAATGGCCCCTTTCATGTCTATAATAGAAAGAACACCCCCATTGCCGGGGATATCGATATTTATCCAATCTGTAGCAGGAACAGGATATACTGTAATATAAGCCTCGTTTTCAGGATCAGAAGGCAGACGTGTAGCTATACCATACTCTCCGGTCAATTCCGGTTTTGTTCCATAAGCCGAATTCACAGTTTTTTCTTCAGGCTTAATCCATCCGCTCACTTCATTAAAAGAAATTGAATAATTTCCTTCGGGCAACTCATAAGTGCCTGGCTCCAGCCATGTATTGCCACCATCATAACTCCAACGGGCACCTTCATTCACAGCATCTAGCGGCTCAATGTCAATAGTAACTTGCCCGGGTAAAATGGTCCTGGCCAAAAAAGGTGTTACACGATCATCTTCACCCGAGAGAAGAAATGTACCACCAGCAAAGAGAATACCGTCATTGCTTATACTAAAGGTCCTGACAGACGGCATTCCGTCTGTAATGTTATTAAATCCATTGTCAAGGGAATTCCAGGCATCGCCGTCCCAACGGGCAAATAGATTAACAGTATGACCGCCTGCATTCGTAAAAAAACCGCCGGCATAAAGATTGCCATAAGCATCAAGTGCAATGTCCAAAACATCATCATCAAGATAACTATCCGTATAATCACCAATTCCGCTCCATGAAGTACCATTCCAATAAGCCAGATACCTGACCGTGATGCCGCCTGCATTCGTAAAATCACCGGCTACAATCAACTCTCCATCCTCATCCTTTATAATTTTTTTCACACTCCCATTCACTCCGTCTCCCAAAGCAGTCCACTCTATTCCGTCCCATTTAGCAATCCGGCTGGCAGAAACAGAAGAATTACCCGCCTCGGTAAAACTTCCTCCTATATACAGGTTGTCCTGATCGTCAAATAAAAGAGAATTAACAGCACCATTGACACCTCCATCAAGGTCATGCCACTGATTGCCATCCCATTTTGCGATGTTATTAACAGATGCATTTCCCGCTTCTGTGAAATATGAACCACCAGCAATTAATTCATCCAAGCTATTGGTTGCTATAACATTCACTTCACGATTAATTCCATCACCCAGGGGCTCCCATTCGGCCCCGGACCACCGGGCAACCCTTTTGATCTCGGTTGCGCCCGATTTTGTAAAATTGCCACAAGCATACAAAATGCCATTGGAGTCAATGGTTATATCGTTTACAGAGGCATTAAACCCTTCACCCATGGGCAAATACTCTGTTCCATCCCATAATGCAATGCGATTAACCATCTCCCCACCAGCAGAAGTAAAAAGACCGGCCACATAAAGATTTCCCTCCTGATCAAATTCCGATGCATTAATACTGGAATCCGGACCACCTTGAAGCGCGTGAAAACGTGTCCCATCCCACCGTGCTATATGACGTACCCCCAATCCATCTGCACCATCAAAAAAACCACCTACAAAAACATCACCGGTTCCAACCCGTAAAATACTTCTAATTCTATAATCGTAGACGTTTGTTGTAAATTGGCTTCCAATGCTTTGCCAGGTTTCGTTCAAAGAAAGAACGGCGGCCCCACTAAGTTCTGTTGATGAAAATGAAGAAAAACTCCCGCAAGCATATAAACTTCCGCCATCATCAAAAAATAAGTCATGAACACGGGCATCAAACCCGACATATTCTCCACCCCCTGCACCACTCCAAGCAGAGCCGTCCCATTTGGCAATTCGATAGTAATTCTTACCCCCCGCAGATGTAAAATCCCCCCCCACATACACGTTGCCGGAATCATCTGCTTCCAGGGCCAACACGGAATTATTGGTCCCGGTACCCATCGGTTTCCAGGACGTGCCGTCCCAATAGGCAACACGCGACACATCGGTAGAACCACTTTCATTAAATTCTCCCCCGGCATAAAGCGTCCCGTTTGAACATAATATTAAAGCTCTTACCAAAAAATCAAATCCATCCCCAATAGGCGCCCAATAGCTCCCATTCCAAATTGCTACCCGATTGGCATCCTCTCCTCCTGCCGTAGTAAAGTCTCCGCCAACATAAACCTCATCAGGCCCGGCCACAGTAAGGGCATAAACAGTATTATTTCCAACTCCGTCCCCCAACGAACTCCAATCCGTGCCATCCCATTTGGCAACCCGATTCATTTCAAGGCCATTTATTTCCGAAAATGACCCACCAGCATATAAATTACCTGTCCCGTCTATGGCCAAATCCTCAATAACACCATTAATAGATTCAGCAATCGGGTAAAATTCGGCCCCATCATATTTCACAATTCGATGAGCCATTACACCGCCAGCAATTTCAAAATCCCCGGCTATAAAAATATTACCGTCATCATCAATAACCATGGCATTCACAAAATTGCTGATCGAGCTGCCCCCCGTCACACCGGGAAGAGCACCAACCGGATCCCAGCTTGAAGGTATCTGGGAGGACAAGCTTTGCGCAAAAAGGAAAGCAAAACAAAGAAAGGAGTAAAAGTGTTGCATAACCGTTTTATTTAATAAATTCAATATTTTCCGATTTGTTGAAAATAGTAATTTTCTTTAAATATTTTCGACAAGTCATACTTTTTCTTACTTATTAACCAGATGAACTAATAAAAAGGCAACTCCCGGGGAAGTCGCCTTTTATATGGATTTTATTGCTATATGTAAAAAAGAGATGACACAGTTTTTTGAACACTCCCAAGTTTACAATTTTTATAAAATTTATGAAGCATGGAGGTATCCTCAATTGCGAAAAATGTCTATAGGTTTTTATGGTGAAGGCCTGTAGATTATTACGAGGCCAAAATTTGGGAGACCTGCTGTTATTGTTTATTACTTTTAATTTTTTAAGGCATCACCAAATTTCCCCGGTGCGAAACCATGAGTGGGAAAAATAAATTTCTTTAAACCCTTGCAAGAAATTAACCTATAGCTTAATTTTGTCAATGAAACGAAAAGCCACAATCGTCCGTTCTTCTCAAAATGGCACGCGCCATATAGCAATAGACCAGGAAAATTTTGAAACTTTGATAGAGTTTCTGGAACGAGACAAAAAGCACAAAAACAAGTTTATAGATATTTGCAACATCATCCTTGAAGGTCTTAAAAACACTCAGATTTATGACAAGGAAAACATCAATCAGCGATGTAAGCATGTCACCGCAATGAAATTTTTTTAAGGGCAGGAAAATGCCCGTATTTATTGCCAGGAAGTTAAAAGAGAAGACCAAACCTTTGTGGTTATTGCTTCAGAATTGCTTGACGTAAAAAGTCAAAAAAAATTACACATAAGGAAAAGACCCTTATTGAAAAAGTTGCCCGTTATGAATTCACAATTGAATAAATCAGACACCATCAGAAGCGCTTTTGATCAAATTTTTAATGAGAGAACTTCTGAAGAACAATTAGCATCTGAAGCCAGACTACTGAGTTTTCGTTTTTTGGACATTATTGAACGAAAATGCCAGAATACAGGCATGAGCAGAAAAGACCTCGCCAAAAAGGTAGGAACTTCACCTTCCTACATAACTCAGCTATTCAGGGGAAACAAACTTATCAACATGCTTACACTGGCTAAATTCAAAAGTGTTCTTAATATTGAGTTTGAGATCAAAGAAAAAATACCCTACGAAGAACAGGTTAAAAAACACCCATATCCTTCGGACGGGAAGGGAGTATGGGTTTACAGACCATTTAAAACTCCTGATTACAATAATCCCGATAAAGTCCCTACGCCATCTCAGAAAGAAGAACTTATCGCTTAATTTGACCGAAACATGCTAGCCAAACGATCAGAAATTCAATTGCAAAATTTTGCTGTTTTGCAATCAAATTATCAGTATATCCCTACAGATGAAGACCCTCAAACTATTCAAAAAGTTTTCGATGAGTATGATATCGATATTGACTTCACCCATCGTTCCGGAGAAAACAATGAAATACAGGTTTTTACAAAATTATCCATCAATAATAGTGAAAAGACACTCCCGGGATACAGCCTGTTTATAGAGGGTGCCGGAATATTTTTTATTGACCCAAATCAGGTTTCAAAAAAGGAAGAAGAAATCAATTTAAAATATTATTCTACCGTCAGCATTCTGTTGGGCTATTTACGGAATTCATTGTCCAACATGACTGCATCAGCTCCTTTGGGACCATATATCCTTCCTCCCATTGATTTATCAGATTTGTTCATGAAAAAAAATGAAAAAGCAGGAAACTCTGATACAAAATAAAAACGATAGCTCAAAAAGCCGACGATTCCACCTTCCTTCCTGCCGTTAAAACATGGCTGCTATCAAATGATGGTCCGCACTGGCAGGAAATTGCCCACTCGCTGGCAGAAAATGACCCCCGCAGGCACAAACATGAAACGCTCCTGCCACAAAATTTACCGGGCTGCGCAAAAATTTTAAATCGCTGGTGCAAAAGTGGTACGAACTGGCGGCAAAGTGGGTTTTCCTGTCGGAAAATTTTGCGCTCCTGCCGGCAAAGGGCCTCGAGCTGGCAAAAAATCAGTATCTCTTGGGCGCAATGGAACGTGCGCTGGCAGAAAATCAGTATCTCCTGCCATAAAATGCCCCGAGCTGGCGGTAAGTCAACCTTAGCTGGCGGAAAATCAGCAGTCGCTGGCGGCGAAGTGCCCCGAGCTGGCGGCTTAGTGAGCCCTCCTGCCGTTTAAGTGGGTCGTCCTGGCGGAAAAATTCAAATTCCTGCCAGCGTAGTGACCCGGGCTGGCGGGCAGGAAGCGGTGACAAAGCGCCAGCGCACCCGTTTACCTTACCCGGAAATAAAAATTCGGCCCCGGAACAGGGGGGATGCCCCATTCAAAACTGCTCCCCAGCCGGCAGCAATTCAATTTCCGAAATCCCGATTTCAGATTGATTAGCCGGAGCCCCCAAACCCGTTATTCGAAAGTAGGAAGCCCTCACCGGCGATTCGAAAAAGAAAGTCCGCTTAGAAGGGTCATTGATGATATTGCCAAATTCCCCATCTGCCAGTTTTTTCCAGTTCTCACCATCATTGCTGCTCCATACAGTCCAGGATTCCACAAAGGCCGATTCATGGGCCGGAGGCAGATAAGAAAATCCGCCAATTTCATAAGCCTGATCCAGCCGAATGGTTACATCAGGAAAACGGCCGTTATTCTTTTCTTCTGCGATCCATGCACTTCTTTCGTTCCCATCAATGATATGCGTAGCATTTTCAGCATCGTCCCCATCAATTGATACCTCCCAGCCGGATGGATGAATCCCCATAATCTTTTCGGAAACGGCGCCTTTCTCTCCCTCGACTATAGCACGGGCTTTAACAATTCCGCCTTCCGGAAAAGCAAAAGGACCTTCATAGGAGCGAGCAGAGTCATCCGGCTCACTTCCGTCCAGCGTGTAATAAATGGTCTGGGAAGCATCGGTTGCTCCGTGATTGTTCCAGGTAAAACTGGTGCCGACACCTAAGACGACTTCTCCGCTGCTATTACGCGAGATGGCAACCGGCTTTGGGGGTTCATCATAATAATGGGCCGACACTTCGGCTATGCAAGGCTTTGCTCTATACCTGGACATACGAACCCTGAAGACATTGGTCTCGATAACCGGAAAACGAAGAATTCTTTTATGACCGATGGTTTTGCCCTCTGCCACCTTTTTCCACGCCCCATTAATACGGGCCTCCAAAACATGTTCTTCAACCCTTTCGCCCCGATCGGCAATGGCTTCACTCAACACAAACCGGTTAACGGCGGTTTTTTCAGACAAATGAACCTCCAACCATTCATCCTCAGAAGCAGGGCTCCACCAGGTAGATGCATCCTGATCGGTCACTTCGGGGACGTTGTTCTCAGATCCAAAAGGCAGGTGAGAACCGTAAACGGCCTCAATCCGGCTCCCCACTTCTTTTAAGACCCGGGCATCACGTGGGGAGAACTGTCCTTTAGGATTCGGAGGAATATTGAGCAGGAAAATGCTGTTTCCGCCGACTGATCGTTCATAGATATCAAAAACATCGTCTGCCGTTCGCACCTGTTGTTCATCATCATTTCGCCAAAACCAGCCGTCCCGGATCGAAGTGTTGGTTTCGGCGGGATAATAATGGAAATATTGAGCCTTTTCCGTGATTTGATCACGCCCGGCCAGATTCTCATCGGTCATATCAGGCCAGTCAAAATCATCCGGAGATACAGGGAGAGGAATCACATTATATTCTGCATCACGGGTAGCCCCGCCTTCATTGCCGCACCAGCGGGCATCGGGTCCTTTCCCGAAAATAACGGCTTCAGGTGCCAGATCTCTGATCATGTCAAACCAGGCATCATAGGTGTAGGTCTGGCCGGTTCCCGGCTTGGGATTGGCCCCGTCGAACCATACTTCGTAGATGGGACCGTATTCCGTAAGCAATTCAAAAAGTTGATTCAGAAAATATTCGTTGTAATCATCCACTTTATAGGTGAATGTGCGGTCATCTTCAAAGGGGCGTCCTTCCACCTGACGCGGAATTTCCCGTTGGGTAAATTCACTTCCGTTTCCGTAGTATCCGTTTTCCGATTCAATCTGATACAGATCGGCCGGGGACAGATAAATGCCCACTTTCAGGCCATACTTCTCTGCAGACTGAGTCAATTCTTCTAAAACATCGCCCTGACCATCTTTCCAGGGAGAAGAAGCCACGGAGTGATCGGTATACCGGGTTTGCCAAAGACAATAACCGTCGTGGTGTTTCACCACCATAATCACCCTTTTGATACCCGCTTCTTTCATCAACCGGCACCACTGGTCGGTATCCAGATCACCGGGATTAAACAAAGCGGCTTCTTCCATGCCCGTTCCCCACTCCCGACCTGAATAGGTGTTGGGTCCGTAATGAATGAAACCAAAAAATTCATCGTTGAACCAGTTCATTTGCCGGTCGTGAGGCAATACGCGGGTGGAAAAACGGACTTTCTCTTCTTTGGAAAGATTGTCGGGAATTTTGGCCGTTTGAGTAAAATACTCATCTGAGTTGGATTGACAGGCAGTGACCAAAAGGAATAGTAACGCCAGGGGGAGATAAATGGAAAACTTCATTCGTAAATAATTTATTTAAGTATTTGGTCGAATGGAACTTGCATTCATCAACATTTACATGTTCTTTTGAGACCTGAATGGTCATGCAAGTTTCATCAGTATAAATTTGTTTTTTAAAGCCTAATGGAACCTGTCTGCCGTTTTTCTTATTACAATCTTGCTATACAAAACAAACATTGGTTTGTACATCAAGTCTCATCCTTCATAAGCCGCCAGGCAGGCTCGCATGCAATGATTTACACACATTCTTGTTCCGGCAAACTTTGCCATGCTCGTTTCATTCCTATATAATTTATTTAAGTAATTGGTCGAATGGAACTCAAAATTCTTATATACATTGGCTATAATTCTTAAAACCAATACATTCAATTTGCAGATTCATTTATTTTTTACAAACTCATTAATTATTTGATTAAATTGATTTTTGCCTTGATTTAAGAAATAAGCTGCCTTCGGTTGAGTAATATTTTCATGGCTAAAAATCGAGAGCATACTATCCATTTTGTTTAGAGCAAGCGTATCATTCCTTGTTTTCAACATTGAACGGACCACTTTAATTTTCTCGTAATCCTGAATCCCTTCGCGAAGACGTTCAAAACGAATGGAACTCCTTGGACCCGGATAAATCTGATAAGTATCCCCGGCAGGCCAGGTTCTGAATCTGGAATCCTTTAAAGGGTCCTCGACCCAGGAATTGTATGCCCACCGCAAATAACCGTCAAACCCCTTTGCTGCTGCATACCATCCTAACAGGGCCTGTTCAGCAGGGGGAGAGAAAGTGAAATTATTCGGATGCTCAGGCTTAGCACACATCGTATAAAAGGTAGTATTTAACCCTTCCTCATCCCTTTCCTTAATAATCTCTTCTTCGAGATCGGGAACATGAAAAACACACAAATCCTTTATCTCAGAGGAGACCTCTTCATGATATTCTCCAGCCATTGCAATCTTAAATTCCGGAGCTACCCTTTTTATCAAGGTGATCATGGCCTGCATCTCATCCAGCTCTCGTTCATCGATTGCAATAGTTGCTCTTTCGAGCCATCCCTTCTCCCTCAAGTGGTTACGAAAGTGAATTAAAAAAGGCTCCCACAATTCTGTGTATTCTTTTGACCCTGGTTTCACCTCAATGGTAACAAAATCTAATGAATCTTTGTCATAATATTGCACCTGATTCCCCCATGGAACCATGGAATAACAGTTAATTTGTTCGTTAATACCGGCATCCATAGCTAACTGAACCCATTGATCAAAAACAGAATAATCATATTCCCATTCGTCGTTGCCAAGATAAATCCATTTGATCATAGATTCATATTGATCATAGGTTTGTCCTCCCCAGGGTTTATGAAGGATACTAGTCGTAATGCATTTTTGACCTGCTCCGGCAAGTTTTTCCAAATAGGGCGTCAACGCATCCATATGTTGCTGTGACCACATTTCAGTTTCATGGAATCGTGCAACAGCAAATGGATTTTGCCAAAGGTCAAGGTGAAAACCCCATTCATCAGGTGAAGGAAGATTTAGATCACGAACCTTTAATGTTAAAGGCAATTTCTTTGAGCGCCCTCCCCACCTGGATATTTTGATCTTTCCCTGGTAAGTGCCAGCCGAAACATTGGCGGGGACATCAATAGTAATCCAAACCGGGCGTAAGGTTTGGGTTTCCAGGTTGAATGCCTGGTTATATTCGAGCAGGTCGGCTGCCAAAGAAGACTGAATGGTGTCCTTATCCCGCCAACCGCAACCCGACAGAAATGCGTCTGTTAACACATACCTCACCGGATGAATACCAATATTTTCCGAAGCAATAATCGCCCCATCCGGACCTTTCAGTAAAAAGTCCTTTACTTCAATACTTTCAACAGTTTCACTGCTCCAGAGCATTAGCTGAAGGTTTTTCCGCTCTCCCTTCCAGGCAGTTTTTTCCCAATTAAAAGATGGTTTATGAGGAGGGGGTAAATGGTGGGCGTAACGTTCATCAATACTACCGAAAGCAACATGAAAACCGGGCTCAACACCTTCCCAATCTTTGGGGTCAGCCTGCTGGGGATTGGCTGGTTCATCAAAACCTGTGCCTTCAATTTTTTCCTGGCAGGAGTAAAAAAGAAAAACTGTAAAGACACTTAATATTATCGTTTTATACATATCTTCTAAGATTTGTTTATTCAGAAAAAATCAATGAATTGATGTATTCTTTGTCTGTGCAAAAATTTCAGTGGGCACACGATTTTGGAGTCACAACCAACTCGCCGCTATTATCTAAAAAAGGACGCGGATCAAAGATTAATCCAACTCCTGCAACCCATGCTTTTTTCAGAAATTTTCTTCTGGATGATTTAGTACTATTAACCATTTCGATTGTTTTGTATATTTAATTATTGATTCCCTTAGAACAATAGATCGTTAGATTATTAGATGCAAGATGTAAGAAAATTCTTATAACACTGATACACTGTGATTTAAACTGAGAAACACCCCTGTTTTAAACAATTAAATTACAGGGCATTACCAAGTTTAACAGACTATTGCATAGAGCAATCAGTAAAGAAAAGACTGAACACAGATCAATCCTTCGCTAAGGCCTCGCATCCTAAAAAATCGCAAAAACGAATATTTCATTATCAAAGAAATAACCAAAAAAGCTGTATAGCTTCAAAGGTTTCATTATCTCAAACTTGCAATATTTCCCCCGAAGTATTGACTTAGCACCTATTGCAGGCGTAACGAAGCAAGTGGTACTTTATAGACAGACACAAATTATTTTATAATAAAATAGCGGCATCCTTTTGCCGGGATTTCTGCGTCAATTATTATTTCATAATCACGAGAAATATCAACTATTTGCGTTTTTCCATGATGGTCTTCCAACGCCAACTTATCATGCAGCCCTGTGTAATAAACCGGAACTATAATTTCACGGGTGATTTTTTTATCCAGCGGATTATACAACATTAGCAAACCTTTTTCTTCACCGGTTGGATTTACATGCAAAATCCCATCCCAGTCCCGGCCATCGGGACGGCGCAAGTGGATGATATCAGCATCAAGTACTTCGCGGTGCGATTTGTAGAAATTCACCCACTTCTGAACCAGTGCTTTTGTTTCGGGCGCGTCGTATAACCGGGGTCCGCGATAAAACGCCTGAACACCGGCTCCAAACAAATTGGCCAATCGCTGACCGTAATGATCAAGATGTTCTTTCAAGGGCTCTATGGTTGCTGCCTCACCTCCACCGTGGTACTGCACCAGCGGGACAAACATCCACCCCATTGAGGGCGTTTTATGCCAGGTTCCGTCATAAATATTTTGTCTTTCAATGATTTCCTGCTGTTCGCGTGGCAGCGACCAGTTGGTTTCTCGATACCCCATACCGGTTTTGTTGCTGCCTGCCAGAAAATAGTAATCCGGGACGTTCAGGTAAATTCCTTTTGACCGGCACCACTTGTAAAAATCTGTTATTCGTCGGTACTGGTTCCACTGCGAATCGGCCATCCCTTTATGGCCGGGATGTTCGGTGGAGGCACAAACATCGCCCGGATAAGCACCATCATGTTCCAGAATATCGAGCCCGGTTTTTTCGTATAGGTTGTAAAGCTTTTCAAAATAGTTGTGCCCCCAATCACTTTCCAGACAAGGAGAATTCCCAAACCGGGGTTTCATTCCTTCGGGCATCACCACATCGTTTCCGCCCCCCACATGCCGACTGGCAAGCAGGGAATAGCCACCCAGAGCAACTCCTTTGGAATGGGCATAATCAGCCAGTTTTTTCAATCGTTCCAAGTTTTCTTCACTTGCATCTTCTGCATTAAAACCGCTTCCAAAAGTCATAATCACCATTTCGAATCCAACCTCGGCACACTGATCGATGGCTTTTATTACCGCCTTATTTTCAGCACTGCGTACGTGCATTATAATGGGGTTTTCGGTTATCCACGGCGCCAGCGTGCGCATCATTCTTCGGTGCTCGAGACCTTTGCGCTCGCGGTCCCAGCTGTCATGCAAAAGTTCCCAAACTCTGTACGATGAAAAAGAATGCCCCGGCTGAATTTCCTGTTCAGGTCCATATTTTGGCGAAACCTCCAGCAAAACCGGCATCTGCCGCTGGTAGTTCACTTGGGTTTTGTAGAGCGTATCCGGTTTCCAGGAAATGCTCGAACGCAACACATTTTCTGATGACATGCCTCCAAAATTGTAGTCGGTTTCAATGGTCATATTTGGCAGCAGCCAGTGTTTGCGGTTACCAACCGTGCTTTCGGGTTCGGTGGCAGCCAGAATTTCACTTTTAAACGAATTGATGGTAACCGGTTTTTCAGCATTGTTTTCCACGGTTATCCATTTGCTGAAAACCGGCAGTCCGTCGTACAATTCATAATGTACGTTGACTGTGATATTTTTCAAAAAACTAAATTTTTCGAATCCGGCAAATTTTGCAGATTCGGGTATTTCACCAAGCATGTAAAACTCTTCTATCTTGCAGCGGCCGCGTTCTCCCTTATTTGCGTGGTCTCTGTTTTTCCCCGACCGGTCCATTTTGCCCACTCGCACCAACTCGGGGCTTTCCAGGATTTTTGTTTCTCCTGCTTTTTTCCAATCTTTTTTATTGTAGGAATATGAAGCCAGTAGTTTATTATTTTGTAATTCGAACCGCAGCCAGACCGGCTTTCCGGACTCAAGATCTGAAATCCGTTTTTCATCCTCACCATCATAAAATCCGATTTCATTGTGGCCGGGGCGAAGATTAATTTTTATCACTTCGTCAGAAAAAACCAAGCCCAGACCGGGGCCCCAACTGCTGCTTTTGTCAGTGCCCGGATTTATTTTCGCCAAAAAAACTTTTGTTCCGGCTAAAATTTTCTGCTCGGCAAAAACGGCGGTGTTAGCCAAAGCCATTATTTCTCCTGCTTTCCCTTCGTTAATGAAAGAATTTCGGGCATCTGCATCCGATTCAAAACGTTTCCAATTTTCGTGTAATGTTTCAAACGAATTGCCAAATAATACTTCCCGACTGTCATCAGAAACCAATCTTTCCGAAAGAATTTTCAACGCTTCATCATCCAGTTGATAAGTAAAAATAACTTCTTTCCCGGGTGCCGGCCAGGACATGTCTTTGGGCATCCACTCTTGCCTTTTTTCCCAGGCGAAACGTTTTTTGGTGTTCTCAATTTTATAATCAATCAGTTTGAATGATGCCGGATTTGCTTTCATCGATTCAATCCATTCGGGCAATAAATAATTGTGAATCGGCTGACCAGTTAAACCACCCACTTC
>JAWOCV010000190.1:0-14731 GCA_046483585.1 Marinilabilia sp. | reverse complement strand
CTTGCTCTTTGGCCACAATATGTCCCATAACATTGAGACATCCTGCATAAGCGGCAAGGATATATTCCACCGGGTTGGGGCCCTGATCGGTTCCGCCAAGATTCCGTGGTTCATCAACTACGATCTCGAAATTGCGCGCTTTGGCGACAAACTTGGTGGGATTTTCGTTCTTCCCTGAAATTGAAAATGTTACTTTTGGCATGAATGAAAAAATTTGTTTTGAGTCTGCGGGAATTTATCGGCAAACCCTGGATTATAAAAATAAAACAGGAGGAGCAAAGTGATCTTTCAAAATGATGTATTTTTCTCAATCAGGCATAACTCTTCCTCCTGTTCTTCCTTCCCGGAAGCACATAATTGATGGGATAAACGGATAAAGGGGATGTTAAAATAACGGGCGCAAGGTATGGATTCTTCTTTTGATTTTAAATGACAAAAGTAAGTGTTTTATTCACCAGGAAAAATGTATTCTGAAACCCTGGTGTCCGGGAAAACAAATAGAGATTGCTTCACTTCGTTCGCAATGACTGCGATGCAACGGTATTTAAGGATGGGATGGGGTCGGCTTTGCCGAAAACCGACCCCATCCCATCACTCTGCCTCCTGATAATCAAGGTTATTGCGAACGAAGTGAAGCAATCTCCCACTGTTTGAACAAATTCTCCGGGCAATAGTGATTCTGAAATTTTAATGATCATTAAGATGAAAAAAATTGGATTGATTTCTGATACCCATGGATACCTCAACCCGCGATTATTTGAACTTTTTTCAGAGGTTGATGAAATATGGCATGCAGGTGATATTGGCGGGGAAAATGTACTAACCGACCTGGAAACATTTAAACCCTGTCGTGCCGTATTTGGCAACATTGATGACTGGAATCTTCGTGTCCGGCTTGCTGAACACCAAAAGTTTGAATGTGAGGGGATGAAAATTTGGATGACCCATATCGGGGGATATCCCGGCAAATATGCCCCGCCGGTCAAACAGGAGTTGTACAGGAATCCGCCGGGCCTGTTTATCTCCGGGCATAGTCATATTCTAAAAGTGATGTACGACAAAGACCTGAAATGTCTGCATATCAATCCCGGGGCGGCAGGAAAATCCGGACTCCACAAAGTACCGACTGCTATACGTTTTGATGTTTCTGAAGGTGAGGTTAAAAACCTTGAAGTAATTGAACTGGGACGGAAGTAATGTTTTTTTTTAGTGTACTAATGGGTATAGTATAATAAGCCCCTTGCAATTGACAGTTGTGACACCGGTCATGAACGTATCCTTCTTGGCATCATGCTTTTTTTGCAGGCTTTAGCATCCTTGTGGTTCGCAGGTGATGAAGTCAAAATTAATGGATCAGGGATCTTTTTTGGGAATACTTATAGATAGAATCGATGTTGTATAAACAAATAAAAAGGTAAAAAAGTACCGAAAGAATTGTTCTGAGGTTTTGCTTTTGTAATTTTGTTCAATATCAATAGATCGTTAGATTTTTAGATCTAAGATCTAAGATGATTCATATGTTACTGGTAATCTGTGTTTTAGCATAAACATTTCTTCAGATCTAAACAGTTGAAGAACAAGCACTTAAAAAAGTCTAACGGACTATTGAATATAACAAATGGAATTAAACAGGTTAAAGACAATTTCTAATCAAAAATTATAATTATTTAATTATGTCTGTATTAGTAGGAAAAAAAGCCCCGGAGTTTTCCGCTCCGGCTGTGGTAAACGGCGCAGAGATTGTGGAGAATTTCTCGCTCAAGCAGTTTGAAGGTAAAAAATATGTTGTTTTCTTCTTTTATCCCGCCGATTTTACATTTGTATGTCCTACAGAGATCGTGGCCATGCAGGATCAGATCGAAGAATTTGAAAGACGTAACGTTGCTGTGGTAGGGGCTTCTACCGACCAGCAATTCAGCCACTGGAAGTGGCTTCAGACAGAGAAAAAAGATGGCGGGATCAAGGGGGTTAAGTTTCCGTTGGTGGCCGATAGCAGCATGACCATTTCAGAGAATTATGATGTGCTGGCCGGCGAATACGGCTATGACGAGGACGGGAAGGCCATTTTTAATGGAAATCCACAGGCCTATCGCGGACTTTTCCTTATAGATAAAGATGGCGTTGTTCGTCACCAGGTAATTAACGACATGCCTCTGGGAAGAAATGTTGATGAAGTCCTGCGTATGGTTGATGCTCTTCAGTATTTTGAGGAGAATGGAGAAGTATGCCCTGCAAACTGGCACAGAGGCAAAGAAGCGCTTCAGGCCACCCCCCATGGAATTGCCAATTACCTGGGGAGAAATTAAGAACAATACTTCTTCGCGGATAGCTTTTTTAGGGACTGTTCCTTGTTTTAGGGGCAGTCCTTTTTTTCTGGTACCTGTTTGAAAAGTTTGCCGCCAAAATGCTCATTTACGTTAGTAAACTGCGCTTTTGGCTGCTTGTTCCACCCGTCGAACGCCAAAGGCTTGTCTCTTACGCTTCATAGCTTCAGCGACGGAGCGCCGGACGGCACGGCCCTATCGCTAAAACCGGCACGCGGTCGCCAGCTGTTTCCTGCTGAAGCTACGCGAAAACGAGGCCTTGCAATTGACACTTCCTGAATAGACACATGATAACTTAGATACTTACACGACCGGACACAAAATAATTTATTGAGGATTTCACATAGTCCAGGAGCAAATTTTGCTATACACACAGGTTCTTGTTTATCGGAAATCAGCTTGTTGTAAAGTCTGCAGAAGATTGGGCTTTATTGTGATGCATCTGTATGATAATTCCTTTGTATAAGAGAATTTTACGGTTAAATTTGCAACCATGCGCAAGTGGTTTTCTTTTTCAACCGGCGGGAACGCCATAGGATTTGAACAGAGGCTCTATCAGTTGGTCAATGAATTCGAACATGCCGTAGTTTTGACCGACAAATATCCTTTTTATAACGGACATGCCCATCAGTATCGTGAATTTGATATTCTGGCAGGTTTTGGCGCATTGGATGTCTTTACAAACGACTTGAGAGGGATGGAGTCGGTTGCCAATGAGTTGAATGACTGGCTGCTCGGTTATTTTTCCTATGATCTGAAGAATGATATTGAGCCGGGACTTAATTCAAAGAACAAAGAGTTGATCGGATTTCAGCATCTTCGGTTTTTTCGTCCCCGTTATATTTTAAGGAAATCGGGAGAAAACTGGCATCTGGGATATGACACCCGGCATGATACACCTCGTTCATGTAATAGTTTCCTGTCAGATCTGAGAAACTTATATGTTCCCAGACAGGAATTACCGGATCTTGATTTTAAACCAGGTGTAACCCGGCGGAATTACCGGGAGACTGTTGAAAAGTTAAAGGATCATATACGTCGGGGCGATATCTATGAAGTAAATTATTGCATGGATTACTATGCCAGGGAGGTCTTTGTCAATCCGGCTCTGGTTTTTGAAGAGTTGCTTGATGTGGCGCCCATGCCGTTTTCGGCGTTGGTACGTGATAAGGATGCCTTTCTAATGGGGGCCTCACCCGAAAGGTATTTAAGAAAACGGGGCGCACGTATTATTTCTCAGCCTATGAAAGGAACGGTTAAACGCAATTCTGACAGTGGTGAGGACTTCCGGCTAATGAAGCAGCTGGCCGAATCGGATAAAGAGAGGGCCGAGAATATAATGATCGCCGATCTCGTGCGCAATGACCTGTCCCGCACAGCGGCCCGTGGCACCGTCAAGGTAGATGATCTTTGCAGTGTTTTTCCTTATCCCGGGGTTTATCAGATGATCTCCACAATTTCGGCCCAGATGCACAGCGATGCCCGTTGGCTCGATCCGGTTCGCAGCAGTTTTCCTATGGGATCCATGACAGGAGCTCCCAAATACAGTGCTATGCAACTCATCGACCGGTATGAAAAAACCGCAAGAGGTCTTTATTCCGGATCGGTGGGCTATGTTACGCCTGAAATGGATTTTGATTTCAATGTGGTCATTCGGAGTTTTTTATATAATCAAAGATCAGGATACCTCTCTTATACTGTGGGGAGTGCTATTACCGATGCCTGTGACCCTTCCGCCGAATATGACGAATGTATTCTTAAGGCTCAGGCCCTCAGAAGTGTTTTTAATAAAAAAGGTGTAAAATATGGTTCCTTCGCGGGTTAAGGAGGTCTTTGACCGTTGTGGGGTAACAACCGGACAGACCATTTTGGTGGCATTGAGTGGAGGGGCTGATTCCATGACGCTTTTGCATGTCTTGCTGGAGATGGGATATCCATGCCAGGCAGCTCACTGTAATTTTCATCTCAGGGATCAGGAGTCTGATGAAGATGAGAGGTTCGTTCTGGATTTTTGTATGGGTCGCGATGTTCCGATCCATGTCACACATTTTGATACCTCCTCTGAAGCTGCACACCGGGGAATTTCTGTAGAAATGGCTGCTCGGGAGCTGCGTTACGGATGGTTCAGTAAGCTGATGGAAAAGAACAACCTGACGTGGCTGGCTACCGGTCATCATGGCGATGATATGATCGAAACTTTTTTTCTGAACCTGGCACGGGGAACAGGATTAAGAGGATTAAAAGGGATGAGATACCAGAGTGGCTACCTTCTTCGGCCGCTTTTATCTCTTACACGTCGTGATATTGAGGCCTATTGTCATGAAAACGGGGTGCCTTTCAGGACTGATTCTTCCAATACCGATACAACCTATCAACGCAATAACATTAGGCATAATGTAATGCCGGTGATGACAATGCTCAATCCTTCCTTTTTTAATACCATGATGCAGAATTTCCGAAACCTTGATGAGGTCTGGCAGATCTTTGAGAAGGAAGTGGCTTCTGTGAAGGAACAAATGGTTGCTGAAGAAGGGGGTATGATGCTCATTCCGGTAAGGTTGATTCGGGATCATGCTCAACGAAACTCCATACTTTTTGAGATTTTACGTCCATACCACTTTAATGCAGCTGTGGTATCAGAGATCATTGACAGTCTTGATGGTATTCCCGGGAAACAATTTTTTTCAAAGACCCACCGTCTCGTACGCGATCGTTTCAACCTGGTGCTGGTGCCATTAGAGGAACATGAATGCGGGGAAGTCTATATCCAAAGCGGGGAGAAGGATCTGAATGAACCATTTCCACTGGAGTCGAGGGTTTTTGAGCGGGACGATCAATTCCGTTTTTCACGGGATCCGCTGGTGGTTCATCTCGATGCTGATCTTGTTGAGTATCCGCTTAAGCTGAGACACTGGCAAAACGGTGATCAATTCCGTCCGCTTGGGATGGAAAATTTTAAAAAACTGAGCGACTTTTTTGTTGATGAAAAACTCTCCCTTGTTGAGAAGGAGAGAACTTGGCTTTTGATATCGGGGGAAGATATTGTTTGGATTGTAGGATACCGCATTGATGACCGTTTCAAGGTCACGTCTTCCACCCGCCGGATACTTGAATTCAGAGTGGATGGCGCTGCTATTGGTACCGGGAAATGAAAGCCCGGTTATTGAGCATATTTGAGAGATCTCTCTGGATTTTTTCAGACAATGCCACCGCCTACCACGCACCCCTTTCTGTAAAATACGATGCTCTGCCCGGGCGTGATGCCAATGGCCTCTTGATCAAAGATCACCTGCAGACCGCCGCTGTCGGGTCTGATCCGGCCGGGGAGTTCAGGCACATTATCGATACCACGCACGCGTATACTGACTTTCTGTTCCTCACCCTTTGGCAGGGATTCTGTCATAAAATAACGTGGCAGGAAGAGCTGAATGGTTTTGGGTGGCCCGTTGGGTGAAACAACAAGGCGATTGTTTGAGGCATCCATTGATGAGACCGAATAATTCCTGTCTTTGATGCCCAGTCCTCTTTTCTGACCGATGGTAAAGAAGGGGATGCCGGGATGGTGTCCCAGAATGTTTCCATTTTCGTCAACGATTTCGCCCGGTTTGACGGTGATATTATTTTTTTCTGCCCATTGTTTTAGAAAATCCCGGTAATCGGTATCCGCCAGGAAACAAACGCCCATGCTTTCCTGTTGCCGCGCGGTTTCCTGAAGTCCGTGTTCCAGGGCCATTTGACGAACTTCACTCTTTTTGAATTCTCCCAGGGGAAAGAGGGCCCTCTGAAGAATGTGTTGATCCAGATTCCAGAGAAAGTAAGACTGGTCTTTTTGGGGGTCGGCTCCCTTTTTTATGAACCATTTCCCGTTGGAAAAAACCTTCTGCACGTAATGGCCGGTGGCAATATGCCGGCAACCCAGTTCATCGGCTTTTTCGATCAGCGAAGGCCATTTGACAAGCGGATTGCAACGGTTGCATGGATTGGGTGTCCGGCCCTGAAGATATTCCCCGCAAAAATAATCGACCACATTTTTTTTGAAAAAGTGTTCTACCTGGACAACATGATGGTCAATGTCCAATTCTTCGGCCCTTTTTCTGGCTTTTTCTATGGTTGCTTTCTGAAATTCGGGATCCGTGTGCCATGTTTTCAGAGTGAGACCGATGACCTTATATCCGGCATTTTTGAGCAACAGAGCTGTGATGGTGCTGTCCAGCCCGCCGCTCATGCCCGTCAATACTTTATCCGGTTTTTTCGGGGGGACCATCCGGTTACTCTTTGATATTTGATCTTACTTTTTTCAGAAATTCCTGCAGTCCTTCGGTGTCTTTGTTTTCAATCAGACTGAGCAAATGCTTCAGCTCCTTCCGGATTTTCTCAACCTGGCCAACGGTAAAGGGGTTCATCAATATTTCAGTCAAAAGATAATCGTCTTCTGAAAGAAGGCCCTTGGCAATTTCATGGTGCTTACGGAAGGTGGTGCCCGGGGCGTCCTGCTTTTTCATACAAGCAGCAAACACCAGGGTTGAAGAAAACGGTACCGAAAGGGAGTAAGCGATGGTTTGATCGTGTTCCTCAAAGCTGTATTCATGCAGGTTTAGTCCCAATGATCCGAAAAAATCTTTGAAAAAGGTTTTTCCCATATGGTCCGATTCGCTGATGATGATGGCATGATGTTGCCGCAGCTCTTTGAGGTTTCCGAATGTTGGGCCGAACATTGGATGTGTTGAAACAAACCGCTTTCCGCTTTTTTCGTAAAAATCTTTCAGCCCGCTTTTGACCGAGGCGATATCCGAGATGATACAGTCGCGCGGCAAATATTCCATCACCGATTCGAAAGCCGGAATGGTATATTTCAGATTGGCTGCATTGATGAGCAATTCGGGGGCGAAACCGGCAATCTCTTCCGGTTTGGTCAGGCGCTCGGTATTGAAAACAAAGCGCAGGCGTTCCATATCGGGATCGTAAATGGCCACTTCGTGTTGCAAACAAAGGGCATCGGTGAACCATGTCCCCATTTTACCTGCGCCTAAGATACATATCTTCATGAAAAACGGGTTTTATTTCTCTTTTTTGGACAAGGCCTTGTTCATGATTTGGCTTTGCCGGTTGATGGACTCCTCGTGGATGGACTCGAAAAGCCGGGTGATGAACTCTTCGTCCAGTTCTCTCTGTTTGCCACGTTCCCGTCTGTTGTTCATGATCTCGTCATAACGGCGGGTCTGAAGGATGGTGATATTGTTCTCGTATTTGTATTTTCCGATGGCTTCGGAAATATTCATTCTTTCTTTCAACAGATCAAGGAGTTGGTCATCCAGTTGGTCGATTTTTTTTCGCAATTCGTCCAGTGTGACCCTGGGTGTATCTTCACCGATCTTCGGACGGCGGAGTACAAGGTTGTCCAGTATTTCTTTTAACCGGCCCGGGGTGATTTGTTGTTTGGCGTCGCTCCAGGCTTTTTCGGGATTGGTGTGGGTTTCTATGATCAATCCGTCAAAGTTCAGGTCCATGGCCTCTTGTGAAATGCCTGCCAATAAATCCGCTTTTCCTCCGATGTGACTCGGGTCGGTAATAATGGGCAGTTCGGGGAATCTTCGGCGCAGTTCAATGGGTATCTGCCACTGGGGGTGGTTTCGGAATTCCGACTGGTCATAAGAACTGAATCCTCTGTGGATGGCGGCTATTTGTGTGATGCCTGCCCGGTTGATCCTTTCGATGGCTCCGATCCACAGATCCAGGTCCGGATTGACCGGGTTTTTGACCAATACCGGTATGTCCAGGCCTTTTATGGCATCGGCTACTTCCTGAACGGCAAACGGATTGGCTGAGGTTCGGGCGCCGATCCAAACCAGATCGATTCCGTATTTCACAGCTTCATGTACGTGGTGGGCTGTGGCGACTTCGATGCCAACAAACATGCCGGTCTCTTCTTTAACCCTTTTGAGCCAGGGCAGACCAACGGTTCCCACGCCTTCGAAAGCACCGGGGCGGGTTCGGGGTTTCCATATTCCTGCACGGAAGATCTTTACACCTTGTGCAGCCAGTTCCCTGGCAGTGGACAGAGTTTGTTCCTCCGTTTCAGCACTGCAGGGTCCCGAGATGATAATCGGGCGTTTCAGCTCAAGCCCGGGAAGTTTGATTGATTGAATGTTCAAGTTATGCATGGTTAATTGGATATGATGTTTTTGATTCTGGTTAATGCCTCTTCTAATTTCTCAAGGGGTGTACACAATGATATGCGGATGTATTTCTCGCCCTGACTTCCGAAAATGAATCCCGGGGTGATAAATACATTGGCTTCATAAAGCATTTTGTCTGAGAGTTCTTTGCCTGAAGCGTATTGGTCGGGTACCCGGGCCCAAATGAACATGCCTGCCTGCTCTTGCTGCCATGTACAGCCCAGGGTTTCCATAATCTTCAGGACGGTCTTCTTTCGCTGGCGGTAGACTTTGTTGACCTCTTCGTACCACTCTTCTTCGAGAGACAATGCTTTGGCTGCTGCTTCCTGAACAGGCCGGAACATTCCTGAATCCATATTGCTTTTGATGCGCAGGATGTATTTTATGAAATCGGCGTTGGAAGCTGCCATGCCGATCCGCCAGCCGGCCATGTTGTGGGATTTGCTCAGAGAATTTAGCTCTATGGCCACATCCTTAGCACCCGGAATGGAGAGAATACTGCGGGGCTCGGGGTTTAGAATAAAACTGTATGGATTATCGTTGCAGATCAGGATATCGTGACGGCGGGCAAACCCGATCAATTGACGGAAGAAATCAGTGTCGGCTTTGGCACCTGTCGGCATATTGGGGTAATTGACCCACATGAGCCTGACTTTCGACAGGTCTTCTCGTTCCAGAGCGTCAAGATCTGGTTGCCAGTTATTTTCTTCCAGGAGATTGTATGTGCGTTCGGTGGCACCCACCAGTTGAGTTACCGCTCCATAGGTAGGATATCCGGGATTGGGGACCATAACTTCATCTCCCGGATCCAGAAATGCCATGGAGATGTGCATGATGCCCTCTTTGGATCCCATGAGAGGGAGTATTTCAGAATCAGGGTCAAGCTCAACACTGTATGAGCGTTTGTACCAATCGGCAAATTCGTTTCTTAATGCGGGAATGCCTATGTATCCCTGATACCCGTGAGTGTTTGACTGTGAAGCGGAGCGAGTGAGGGTCTCAATTACTTCGGGAGCCGGTGGTTGGTCCGGGTTGCCGATGCCGAGGTTAATGACCGGTTTCCCTTCTTCCATCATCCTGGCGATCTCTTTCAGTTTAACCGAAAAGTAATATTCCTTAACCTGACTGACGCGTTGTGCCGGTGTGATCATAATGGTTCTGAATTAATGACTGACAATTAAGTTCTGCAATAATGACATTATATGTTGTTCAGAGCATTTTGAACCCTTTCCTTTGTTGCTTCTTCGCCGTTGGTGGTCTGCGTTGTGGTACAGGCTTCATATTCACCGAGTATGCGCAATTTGCTGCAAAGGGGCCGGATGGCATCCAACGACTGCAGATACCGCTCATAATCGTTATATATGACATCAATGTAAAACAAATATTCCCATTCAATGCCGACAATAGGCAGTGATTGTATCTTGGTAAGATTGATCTTGTAAAATGCGAGTATGGTAAGGACTTTCGAAAGACTGCCTTCTTCATGAGGCAATGAGAACACAAGTGAAGATTTGTTGATTCGGTTCTCTTCCAGAAGTTCACTTTTCTTGATCTTATCATCCTGCCCTATGATCAGAAACCGTGTATAATTGTGTTTGTTGGTCTCAATGCTTCGTTCAATGATCCCGAGATCATAAAGTTGAGCAGCCAGAGAAGAAGCTATGGCGCCCATGCCCCTGAACTGACCGGTGGAGATGTCTTTGGCGCTTAAGGCAGTGTCCTCGCTCTCAATGAGCTTGATGTGCGGATAATCTTTGAAAAAAACCTCGCATTGAGCTATTGCCATGGGATGGGAGTGAACTTCCTTGATGTCATCGAGTGTTTGTCCCGGCAGAGCCATGAGATGGTGTTTGATCCGCAGTTTATGTTCTCCATGAATCGTTAAGCCTGATTCGCGGAGCATGGTATAATTTGGAAGCAAACTTCCTACAAGTGTGTTTTCAATGGCCATAATACCCTTTATATCAGGGTCTTTTTGCATGACTTCAAACACTTCGTCGAACGTGTGACATGGAACGACTTCCACATCCTTGTCGCTGAAATAGGCCCGGGCTGCAATCTCGTGGTTGGCTCCCCGGATACCCTGAATGGCTACTTTTACGGTTTCTTTCGTGCTCATAGTACAGGTACAGATAAAAAAAAATCCCGCCTGATGGGGCGGGACGCATATTTTAGAATTCTTTCTCCTTTTTAATCATGCATGAGCCTGCCCCTTCTGGTTGATGAACCAAAAAAGAAAAAAAAGAAAAAGAAGAAATAATAAGCATGCTGTAACATGATAAATTCGGTTCTTTTGTTTTGTTTGTTTTGCAAAAATAGATAATTTAATTGGTTTGATGCAATAAAAATGAAAAAAAATCCATTGAATAGCTTACAGAAATAAAGCTGTTCTCTGACGAGCACTATTTATGCACCTTCTTTTTCGCTTAATTCAAGCCATCGCGTTTCACATTGATCGAGTTCGTTTATGATTTGCCCCAGCTCTTCGGATGTTTGCATAAGTTCTTCAGATGGAAGGGATCCTGAACTGAGTTTTTCTTCGGCATCGGCTTTCTTTGTTTCCAGAGATTCTATGCGATTTTCCAGTTCTTCCATCTCTTTCTTTTCTTTAAAAGAGAGTTTGTCGGGTCGCGGTTGCCTTTGGGGCTTTGTCTTTTTGGGCTCCTTGGTCTGTGTAGAATTGGACCGCTCGGCTTTTTCGATTTGTTTTCTTTGTGTATAAAAATCTGTGTAATTTCCGGGGAAATCCCTGATCATACCATGGCCTTCGAAGACAAAAAGATGGTCGGTGACCTTATCGAGAAAATACCGGTCGTGTGAAACCACCATTACGCATCCGTCGAACTGACGAAGATAATCTTCAAGTATATTGAGTGTGAGAATATCGAGATCGTTTGTGGGCTCGTCGAGTATAAGGAAATTCGGGTTTTTGATCAGGACTGTCATCAGATAGAGACGTTTTTTTTCGCCTCCGCTGAGTTTTTTTACCAGTACATTATGCATTTCATTTGGGAAAAGAAAATAGCGCAGAAACTGGGCCGCTGACATGGAGCGATCCTTTCCCAGCACAATATGATCGGCAATGTCGGTGATCACATCCAGGACACGTTTGTTTTCGTCAATGCACATCCCTTCCTGTTTGTAGTATCCAAACTTCAGGGTTTCTCCCGGTTCTACTTCTCCGCTGTCGGGCTGCAACCGGCCGGTAAGAATGTTCAGAAAGGTTGATTTGCCGGTTCCGTTTTTGCCGATGATGCCGACTTTTTCCCCTTTCGTGAATTTATATGAAAAATCTTTGATGACCTGCAGGTTTCCAAAGCTTTTGCTGATGTGGTGGAGATTCACCACTTTTTTCCCCAACCGGGATGATTTGATGTTGAGTTCTATGTTGTCTTCTTCGGTGGTTTGCGAAGCTGTCTTTTTCAGATCATAAAATGCATCCACGCGGTATTTCGCTTTTGTGCCCCGTGCCTGAGGCTGTCTGTTCATCCAGTCCTGTTCTTTACGCAGCAGGTTACGGGCCTTTTCAACTTCCTGGTTTTTCTGGCTGATGCGTTCGGCGCGTTTTTCCAGGTAATAGGCATAATTTCCCTTGTATTGAAAAAGGGTTTGGTCCTGTAATTCCAGGATTTCGTTGCATACACTGTCGAGAAAGTAGCGATCATGGGTTACCATAAGCAGAGCCATACGGCTCCGTTTGAGATAGTCCTCGAGCCATTCGATCATGTCTAGATCAAGATGGTTGGTTGGCTCGTCCAGAATGAGAAAATCCGGATTGTTGATCAGGACCCTTGCCAGAGCAACCCTTTTGGTTTGTCCGCCTGAGAGTTGCCCCATGGGCTGATCGAATATTTCAATATTGAGTTGAGACAGTATCTGCTTGGCTCTTTCTTCGTAATCCCAGGCATTTAGGCGTTCCATTTTGGGCAGGAGACTCTGAAGGGTGTCATGGTCCTGATGAGCCACTGCCTCTTCGTATTGCCGCACCAGTTGAGCCGTTTCGTTATCAGAGTGGAAGAGGGTTTCCAGGACTTTCATGTCCGGATCAAAATGAGGATCCTGGGGCAGATATTCCACATCGATGCTGTTGCGCCAGGTAACATTTCCCTCATCGGCCGGGTAAATACCGGCCAGTATATTGAGCAGAGTGGTTTTCCCTGTACCGTTGCGGGCAATGAGAGCGGCCTTGTCACCTTCCCCTAGTCCGAACGTCAAATCGTGAAAAAGTCGTATGTCGCCCCAGTTGTGGGTGAGGTTTTCGACTGAAAGTATATTGGTCATAATGTCTCCTCTTTCGGCAAATTGTCTTTCCGCAAAGATAACATTAAACCTTTTCCGGGCAATCAGTGATTCAGACTCTACTTTGGGGATATTATTGAGGGCTTCACTTAGTCTGATTAATTCATAAATTCATCAGGCTGGAGTGAAACCCTCAGGATGGAACAGGAAGTTATTGAGTGCCTTGCTTTGATAATAGTTCGTTAAACTTTTGCAATATATTGTAATTCACTCGTTTAAATACTTGATGTTTCCTATGTTAGAATGCAGTAAATCAGCATTATACGAATCCTCTCACATCTAATATCTAATAATCTAACGATCTATTTTTAGAGTGAAACCCTCAATATAATAAAATGATTAACCGGTCACGGGTTTTACAATTTCTTCGATTTGTTTTAGTTCATCATTTGAAAATTCCAGGTGGTCGAGGGCTTTCAGGTTGTTGCTTAACTGCTCCACCGAACTGGCGCCCACAAGCACGGAGGTAACCCTCGGATCTTTCAGCAGCCAGGCGATGGCCATTTGTGCCAGCGATTGTCCCCGAGCTCCGGCCATATTGTTCAATTTGTTTAGAATGGCCTGCTTTTCAGGAGACAAGGCGTCTTTTTGCAGCATGCCATGGGGATTGGCCATACGTGAATCTTCAGGGATGTCTTTCAGGTATTTGTTGGTCAACAGACCCTGGGCCAAGGGGGAAAAGGCTATAGAACCGACACCGCGTTTGCCCAGAACATCCAGCAGACCGTCTTTCTCAACCCAACGATCCAGCAGATTGTAACGGGGCTGATGAATGAGCAATGGCACCCCCATTTCCCGGAGAATGGTCTCGGCCTTTTTGGTCATATCGGCGGGGTAGTTGGAAATGCCGGCATATAAAGCTTTCCCTTGTTTTACGGCATGAGCCAGGGCTCCCATGGTTTCTTCAAGTGGCGTATCGGGGTCGGGCCGGTGAGAGTAAAATATGTCTACATATTCCAGCCCCATTCTTTTCAGACTCTGGTCAAGACTTGCAAGAAGGTATTTCCTGGATCCCCATTCTCCGTATGGGCCGGGCCACATCAGATAACCGGCTTTTGAGGAAATGATCATTTCATCGCGATAGGGTTTGAAATCGGTTGCCAGGATACGTCCGAAATTTTCTTCAGCACTTCCGGGTAGCGGCCCGTAATTGTTGGCCAGATCGAAGTGGGTAATGCCATTGTCAAAAGCATGATGCAATATGGCTCGTCCGTTCTCGAAAACATCCACCGAGCCGAAATTGTGCCAAAGGCCCAGTGAAATAGCAGGCAGTTTAATGCCGCTTTCACCGCACCGGCGGTAAGTAATCTTTTCGTATCGTTCTTGGTTGGCAAGATAATTCATAATGTTTCTGTTTTATTGTTCAATAATCCGTTTAACTTTTGTAATACTTTGTATTTCAATTGTTTAAAATTTTGGCGTATCTCAGGTTAAATCATAGTATTTCAGTGTTTTAGAATTTTCTTACCTGTCTGCCGTTTTTTAATTACAATCCTGCTATATAAAACAAACTTTGGTTTGTACTGCAAATCTCATTTTTCATAAACTGCCAGGCAGGCATCTTACATCTAATAATCTAACGATCTATTGATTGTTGTGAATAGAATTTTATCATTTTCCGGATGGCCTGGCGACAAACTTCACAAAAACCATCGGCTTCGTTTGTCCTCATACGACAATCAACGGCCGGCCGGTAGATGTCTTTGGCTGAGTAGCCAGCTCCTTCAAACACACCGGTGACTTTTTCGTATTCCTTATTTGCCGGCGTTGGAATGGGAACAGAATCGGAAATAAAATGTTTCCATTTTCTGTCGAAATCAACCAGTGTGGTGATGTTTGGGTGCCACGGTTCGGTTTTCTTGTCAAAAAAATCATTGTAAGCCACTTCGGTGGAAAAATATTCATCTCCGAGTCCGGCCAGCCCATGGCCAA
>JAWOCV010000148.1:0-13610 GCA_046483585.1 Marinilabilia sp. | reverse complement strand
AACCCAAATCCCTGTACTTTGTTTTAACATTTAATTCTTTCTGATTAAACCTTATTCATGAATAAAGGTCAATACATCATGTTTTTTACCATAGTACTTAGTGTTCAAATATTGGTCAACACATATCTGGCCATTCGCGGATACCAGGTCCTGGAAGCTTTCCCGAAAGTACGGCCCTGGTTCATTTTTTTTATAATTGTTGCCACATTTGCATATATGGGCGGCCGGATGCTCGAAAAGAACATGTACAACCCACTGACGGTATCCCTCCACTGGATGGGAGCATTTTGGTTTGCTGTAATGTTATACGCCACCCTTCAGTTATTACTGATCGACCTGGCACGACTTACCGATTTGGCCTTCCCCTTTATCCACAAAATAGCCGGAAACGATTATACACGTTTTAAGTTTATTGTGGGCTCTTTGGTAGCTGGAATAACCATCTTCATTGTTTTGGCAGGCCACATCAATGCCTGGTATCCCAGGAAAGTGGAACTGACCCTTGATATCCCCAAAGAAGCCAACGGAATGAAGGAATTGCGCATTGTTTCGGTGAGCGATGTCCACCTTGGGACGATCATCGGTCCGCGTAAGACAGCCAAAATGGTAAATACCATCAACGATCTCGATCCAGATATTATTCTCATGGCGGGTGATGTCCTTGATGAAGATGTGGGCCCGGTAATCCGCCAGAATCTGGGCGATTCGTTACGAAAACTCCGGGCACCCATGGGCGTATATGCCTGCACGGGTAATCATGAGTACATAGGTGGCGGCGAACCATCCATCAATTATCTTGAAGAACACGGCATCAGAGTGCTCCGCGATACCAGCATCCAAATTAACGATGCCTTTTACGTGATCGGCCGCGAAGACTTACATGCCAACTTTCAGGATAAGAAAGGCCGGAAAGGGATACAGGAACTTCTGGCAAATGTGGACACCTCCCTTCCGGTTATTTTGCTCGATCATCAGCCTTACAATCTCGATTCGGTGGCCAACACCGGGGTAGACCTCCAATTGTCGGGACATACTCATCACGGACAGTTATGGCCATTCGGCTACATCACCGAAAAGATATATGAAGTCAGTCGCGGTTACAAAAAGAAAGGCAACACCCATTTCAGAATCAGTACCGGTTATGGTACGTGGGGTCCCCCTGTCAGAACCGGAAACCGTCCGGAAGTGGTCACCATCAATCTGCGATTTGATTAAAATTCCAGAATTATTCCGATCGTAGGCAATACTGTGCCGGAAGTGGTGACCAGCTCTTTCAGATCATACCGCTGGTCTTCGCGCGGTTCATCCGGATTCTCGATCACAGGGTCACCATCTTCGTTAAGGTTTTGTACAAGCTTTGGCGGTTGCTCATTTTCCTTGTTGTAAACATTCTGAATATCCATATAAAGTCCCAACGAAAACTTCCGGAACATCCAGGATTTATCAACTCTGAGATCAAGCTGATGAAAGGGCTCCAGGCGCTCTTCATTGAACCGGCTGTAGTCAATATATTCACGCCCCCTGGCATTCCAGGCCTGCACTCTTTCGGATTTTTCAAGATCATAGGGCGTATAAGGCAGTCCCCCCGCAAAACGCCATTTCATGCCAACATCCCAGTTGTTTTTCAATGACCGGTTAAATGTGAATGTCAGTAAGTGTCCGCTGTCCCATGAAGAAGGAATATAATCTCCGTCAACATCCGTAAATTTACTTGTCACCCAGGTATAAGCCAGAATGTAACTGAAACGACCCGGTTTTCGCTGCCTGACCAAAACCTCTGCGCCATAAGCCCGGCCACCGGATGTACTGGTAACCTCCTCAGCCCCCAGTACCCCAAAATCTCCACCTTTACTGGCCAGGGAGACAGAATCATTCAATGAAAAAGGATAATTATCATAATCTTTCAGGAAACCCTCCAGGCTGATCCGCGTGGAAGTATTCGGACGCCATTCCACCCCTCCAATGAGATGGTCGGCCCGGATATAAGAAAGCCCGTTTCTCTTATTAACCAGCGATCCTTCATTGTCACGAAATCCAATTGATGTATAGGGAGGCAATTGATAATAGCGACCCGTGTTGAAGTTCAGACTAAACTGTGGCACAAACCTGTATGAGGCTGAAAAACGGGGGCTAAACTGCTCCAACGGATTGTTCATGTCCGAACTAAAATTGTTCCCGTCCATCCTGAGCCCAAGCCGTAAATCCAGTTTTTCCCCGAAATAAGTCCCTGATACGGACCCAAACAACCCATATTCAAAAAAGTCCACTTCCGAACGGTAATTGGTTTCGGTTTCCATACCTCCCCTGAACTCTTGATCGTACGTCCGGTTATAATAGGATGCCGCTTCGAGATTGGTTCCCGCCCTTACCGTATATTTCCCGGGATTACTGTAGAGTTCAAAACGCAAGCGGTTTTGGATTTCATCACTGATATAATCGGTGAGCAATTTGTCAGGATCACTTTCATCGTTGTCTTCATACTTGTAAATGGAATTGTTTAAATGACTGCGGCTCAAGGCCAATACAAAATAATCGTTGTCCATAAAGTGCTTAAAACTGGCCCCTACAGTATAATTCCATTGCTCATTGACAGGCAGATATTCAACGATATAGCGGTTCTCCTCAGTAGGATCAGGCGAGGGATTGAGTTTGAACTGATCCAGTGCCCCTACCCCCAGCAATGTCAATTCATTCTTTTGATCAAAACGTGTGCGGGTACGAAACTGAAAATCATTGAAAGTCGGCAAAAAAGGAAGTCCGATCTGGTCGAACAGAAACTGAAGATAGGAACGGCGCACCGAAAACAGTCCTCCCGTCTTTTCCCCAAGTGGGGTGTTGGCAGAGAGCGATAGTTCCGATGCACCTGCTGTAGCTTTAAAAGAAGGCTTGTCACGGTTGGCATCAATCTGTTTGAACTCAAACACAGAACTTAGAGCACCGCCCCGGTCTGCCGGGAAAGCACTGGAATAGAAATCCACTTCCCGAATAAAATCCACATTGAGGATGCCAACGGGCCCGCCTGATGCTCCCTGCGTGGAAAAGTGATTCAACACCGGCATTTCGATGCCATCCAGAAAAAACTTATTCTCAGATGGGCCACCACCTCTTACGATCAGATCGTTGCGAAAAGAAGACGTCCCCCCCACACCGGGAAAGCTCTGCAGCACTTTGGCCAGGTCACGGGCGGCACCGGCGCCCTTCTCTATCTGTTCGATTCCAATGCGGCGAAGCGAAACGGGCGTCTCACCACTGCGAATGAACGATCCGGCACTGACCTCCACCTCGTCGAGTTCGGTAGATTTTTGTTGCATTTCCACCTCTATGTAATTGGAGCGCACCGACGATAAATTGATCTGTTCTGTCAACTTTTTCTCATATCCCACAAAAGAAAGTTCCAGACGAATGAAGCCAGGCTCCAGATCTTCAAACACAAATTCACCATTTTCATCACTCGTAGTTCCTGTATCGGTACCCTCCACTACTATGTTAACAAAAGGCAATGGCTCGTTGGTATAGGCATCCCTGACCAGCCCACTTAAAGTAGCTGTTTGAGCAGTAACCACAGTAGTCAGTAAAAGCAGAAAACCGGTGAGCAGATATTTGTTCAGATTCATTTGTTTAGTTTTTGAGTTTGAAATATTAAACAAACAAATCCCCCGGATGTTTAACAAAACTGTGATTTGAATATTCTTCCCGATAAGAGAAGACAGGACGGCCTCTACTCAAACAATCCCTCATCCCTGATGAGCATCAGGACGGCCGATTGGGGCACGATAACATATTTCTGATTATTGAAATCGATCTCGAATGCATTGTTTTGAAGGTATACGGCCAGATCACCTTCCTGGGCCTGCAGCGGAACATAGCGTACATTCTCATTTTTGGACTTCCATGGTTCGTCCTCTTCCATAACAGCGGGAATGGGGTAACCGGGGCCGGTTTTGATCACATATCCCGAGTGGACCTTCTCTTTCTCATGCACATTGGGGGGCAAGAACAAACCCGACTTGGTTTGTTTTTCCGCATCTTTGGGTTTGATCAACAGGCGATCACCGACAATAATGAATTTACTTAGGTCTTTTTCGTTAATTTCTGGTACCATTTTTTTGCGGCAAATATATAAATAATCCGGCCCAAAAGTCTATTTTTGGAATTGATAAAAAATCAAGAAACGTCTAAGATGCTGAAAAAAGTTCCTCACACTTACGTCATTGTATTTTCTCTTATTGTAATAGCCGCTGTGGCAACCTGGTTTGTACCCGGCGGGGAATATGTCCAGGTGGGTGAAACCCCCGAAAATGGAGGAACTCCGGAAGTGGAGTTTCGGGAAGTGGAGAGCCAGCCCCAAACCTGGCAGGTCTTTTCCGCCATGTTCGAAGGTTTTGAAAAACAATCCGGCATCATTGTCTTTATTCTGATGATTGGCGGGGCATTCTGGATCATGAACGAAAGTAAAGCCATTGACATCGGTATTATGTCATTTCTCAAGTTCACCAGAAAACTCAACAAATATAAGCTCATCAAGGCCATAGGGGCCAACAACCTCATCATCGTCATGATCATGCTGATGTTTTCGGTCTTCGGGGCCGTTTTCGGCATGAGCGAGGAGACCATCGCTTTCGTGGTAATCGTTGTACCCCTGGCCATTTCCATGGGTTACGACAGCATCATGGGTGTATCGATGGTATTTGTAGCAGCCGGGTTGGGTTTTGCAGGTGCCGTCCTCAATCCTTTCACCATCGGCATTGCACAAGGACTAGCTGATCTGCCACTTTTTTCGGGCTTTGAATACCGGCTGTTCTCGTGGTTCATCATCAATCTTGTAGGCATAGGTTATATATTGTGGTACGGGGCCCGGATCAAAAAAGACCCAAAACGTTCACCCGTTTATGAAGAAGATCACCATTGGCGGCATGAGATCAATGAAAACGATACAGACACCAGCTATGGCACATACAAAGCTTCGTGGATCACTTACTTCCTCATTCTGACCGGTCTGATTCTGTTTTCGGTATACTGGCCCGTCACCACCCTCACCATAGGCAGCGGGGAGGGTATGACAGGTTGGTTTCTGCCCGTTTTAACGGCCTTATTTGCCCTCACCGGTTTTATAGCCCTCCGGAAGTCTTCCCCCGCCTTTGTTCTGGTTATTCTCGGATTCACCATTTTGTTTCTGATCGTGGGCGTCATGGGATTCGACTGGTACATCATGGAAATCGCCACCCTGTTCTTTGCCATGGGGATTCTTTCCGGTGCCGCCATGAACAACAATCCGGATAAGATCACCAATCTGTTCCTCGATGGCGCCAAAGACATCATGCCGGCCGCTTTGATTGTAGGATTGGCCGGAGGGATCATTGTCATCCTTGAAGAAGGCCGCATTGTACATACCATTCTTCATGCCATGTCGAGCGGCATGGAAGACATGGGCAACATCGCCTCCGTCGGCATCATGTATGTGATCCAGTCGGTCATCAACATTGTCATCCCCAGCGGTTCGGCTAAGGCAGCCCTTACCATGCCCATCATGGCCCCGTTTAGCGACCTGATCGGTCTTTCCCGACAGGCCACGGTCATGGCCTTCCAGTTCGGAGACGGATTCACCAATCTAATCACCCCCACCTCCGGAGTATTGATCGGTGTGCTGGGTGTGGCACGCATCCCGTATATCAAATGGGCCCGCTGGATAGCGCCACTCATCACCATTTTAATTATACTTGGTTTTTTGTTGCTGATACCAACGGTCACTATGGACCTTAGCGGATTCTAATTTTTTGATCAATTACTTGTAGGTTTATTGATTTGTTTTTAGGTTTACCTTCGATAAAAATGGGCTGACAAAACGCCAGAAGGTTATAAAAGCCACGGCACCAGGCAAGAGCAAATCAGAACCGGCATAAAACCTGCCGGGCACGAAAAAATTAACACCTGAGGATCAGGCTAAAACAATTGCATTACATATGGCACGTCCCGAAAAAGTACTCAAATACTGTCCGAGTTGTGGTTCAGGGCTTTTCAAACCCGATTCTTCCAAATCGTTTAAATGCGACAGTTGCGGTTTCAGGTTCTTTATCAACAGCGCAGCCGCCGTAGCTGCAATCATGGAAAACGAATATGAAGAGATATTGCTAACAGTCAGGGGCGTGGAGCCCAACATCGGTGCCCTTGATCTGCCCGGTGGATTTGTCGATCCTATGGAAGGTGCAGAAGAGGCCCTGAGAAGAGAGGTTAAAGAAGAACTCAATCTGGAAATCACAGATATTGAATATCTGGGCAGCTTTCCAAACGAATACATCTACAACAATTATTCAGTCTTTACCTCTGATTTTGGATTTGTTTGTAACGTCAAGAGCTTCGATAACATCAAAGTCAAAGACGACATCGCCGATTATCAGTTTTTTGGACCTAAAGAGATCAACTACGACAAGATCAGCAGCAACTCAATCAAAAAACTGATCAAGAAATACCTGGCTAATAAAAAGAACAAGACTTCTTAAATTTAAATTGGGATATCCCAAAATTGGGCCATCATCTCAACTCCCAGCCGGCTTCCCAACTAAATTGCAACCAACTGACTTTTTCAATAGCCATTAAAAACAGTAATTCGTTTGAGTTTGGAATTCAGAGTCCAGATTATTGTTTCACAAATCGCCGGGAAAAAATCTGATCCTCCAATTTTCCGACAACAAAATAGAGTCCGGGCAGCAAAAACGAAACATCCAATTTTGCAGGATAATCATCCGGATGAACCGTTGCTAAGGTATGACCGTTCAGGCTAACGATTTCCAGGGTTTGAAAAGGGACCTCACTCTTTATGGTAATAAACTCATTTGCCGGATTGGGATAAACATGAATGACATCCGCATTTTCTGAAAGCTTCTTTGATGAGGCCTGATTGTTGGATTGAACGTCAAGCACCACTGTCCCGGGTGAAGAAAGCAACTGTCCGTCGTAGACGGCATATTCAAAACTGTCACCCCCAGTAAAACCGGGATCGGGCGTATAGCGAAATGTTCCATCTTCATAAAGGGCCACCTGACCATTGCGGGGTTCTTTCACCAGCAGGCTGCTCTTGTACGTCCCATCAAGATCAAAATCATTAATTAAAATGCTTTTATCCAATTCTGTCGTAAACGGATAAGGCGACTGAACTGCAAAACTATCTTTAACGGCAATAACCGGCGAATTGAATTTGCTGAGTTGTTCCTGCATCACATAATAAGAAGATTTGAACCTTTCCGTCACTTCAGCCGGGGGTACTGATGTCCAGTCCTCCCAGGTAAAACGATGATCACTCTCATACCACTGGTTCCTGTAACGAACGGCGGTTTTTATACCGTCTGACATGATGGTCTCCTTCTCAGGTGTATCGCGGTTGTCATCCAAAACCTTCCGGAGATTGGGCGCAACAAAATTGAGATACGTCCACGGCAGGCGAACATGAATTCGCTGATTGTAAATGGTAACCGCATCCAGGGATGATTGGGGCTGAAAGAAACGATTGACCTGTAAATCCCCTACATACTGGACATCCTTATTTGGATAATTGTTTTTATATCGCACGATATTCCAGGGGTGCCCTTCTGTAGGGATCGATCTGTAAAGTTGTTCGGGATCACTCACCTGATGCCATATCCCATACGTATCGTAAGCCTGTGTAATATAAAGCTTTGCAGAATAATTGGTGATGTGAAGCAAAAATTCAGCCCTGATGGGAATTTCAACACCAGAGGGCATTTGCAATTCTCCGGCATCGGGATCATAAGTATCCAGTGCCACCCACATTTCACTTAAAACATCAAAGGGCTCAGTCATGTCAATTTCAAGCTCAAAGAAGCTGTGACTTGCTTTTGAACGAAGTTCAGTGATGAACGCATCATCTGAAAAACGACCAATGGTATCCTGTTCCGAAGTTAAAGAAAATGATTTTAGTCCGTAATTTTGTTCGGCGGCCGCTATATTATGCCACAATATGCGGTTTTCCACTTCATAGTCAAGCGGGTCGGTCACCCATGTTCGCTTAAACCATTCATCAATCCATGAAAATTGAATGCCTCCCCCACAATTGGTATTTTCAATATTGTGAAGCATTCTGATGTTGGCTTCTCCCTGCCCCTTTTCATCAAACCCCCCATGATTCAGACCTGAAGAAGCATAATGAGCGGTGGCCCAACTTGAAGGCACCCCAAATTCGGCAATTATAACCGGCACATCCTCATAATGCGCTTTTAGTTCCGTCAAATACCCAATGTAAGGATTCGGCCCGAAATGGTCCGAAAAATCCTGATAAGACGATTGTTGGCTTATAAAATCAGGATAATAGGGATACGCATGGTAGCTGATAAAATACCCGGCCGGGGCATTAAAAGGATTTATGTTGGCCAGGTCAATGCTGGCGGTATCTTCATCTCTATTTTCCTCTTCCGGATGATTCAACGGATCAAGTGTAGGCCAACTGGAAAAACTTACAGGCCGCTGTGTTTCATAATTATTCTCCTCATAACTCACCAGATGATCAAAACGTTCGGTAACCCATGTCTCGGTAGGTGAAGCCTCTTCAATCCTGAAATGTTCTCCGTAAAAATGATTCTGCCCCTGGTTGTTCTCATTGGTAGTGAGCACTTCACCCGGATGAATTTCCCGGCCTATAATATAGCCAAGACACCATTCAGAAACATCAGCCGTATATTCCCCGAAAGCCTTTCCAAAACGTGCATTGATGACCCGGTTGCCATGCACACAATCCACATTTTCTTCTATCTCCACATCAAATGTGTCGGTCATAAACGTGAGATCATCTTCATAACCTTTCAGATCTTCGTTAAGCCAAACACCCTGAAAAAAGAGCAGGGGATTATCGGTATTGCTGGTGTTAAAATCTTCAAGTTCCTCATAAAATCTCGGATCATGCAGTGTATAAATCCTGATGGCATGGAATCCCGCAGCTTTAATCTCTTTGAACCATTGCCGGTATTGCTCACGGGTTGCGGCCATCTCACCCGGGTAAGTTCCGGGAACAGCAACTCCTAAATTAACAGCTTTGACAAAGAAAGGGATGTATGTTTCGCCATTCCAGATGGTTAAATTTTGATTATCGGTAGAAAAGGGAATTCGGTCAGATCCCGGGAAACCGGCGGCACACATTGTTATTATGGGTCCCATAATAAGCACAGACAGGAAAAGAATGCGAAATTTTATAGTCCTGCGAAAGCAGGTATAAGGAATTAGAGGCATATCAGGATGTATATTTAAAAATTTATTCCGGAGAAAAGTGTTTACAGTATTTTTCATTGGTGTCCCGTAAAACAAATGAAGAATGTTTCACTACGTCACCAATGACCTGAATTCAGTGCGTGTTGAGGATCAAGGTCATCGGGAACGAAATGAAACAAACTACCACTGATTGAATAGATTCTCCGGGCAATAGTGATTGTTTTTAAACGCCTGATCCATTTGCAGAATATGGGATATAAACCATTTCTTGGAAAACTGATAAATCTTTGTCATCAAGGCTTCACGGCTAAAATGGCTCTCCTGTCTGAAAAACCGGACCTTGTCTTTAAACACCTGATGTTGAGAAAGGTGTTCCTCCAGCCCGGGATAATCCGATCGTTTCATTACCGCTTCTTCACAGGCCAGGTGTGAAAGCAGATAATTCTCCAGTTTCTGAATGACATCTTCCACCTCTTTTTCAGTGAGAGCATTTCCCCTCTCCACACAAAGTTTGCATTCATTCAGAATATCCTCAAAAGTTTTATCCCGGATATGGATTTCAGAATAATCCGGTTTCAGATTGTTCTCAATGTCAGGAATTCTATGTTTCGAAAAATTCATTTTTTCTGTTTTTGATAATGATTAAACCCCGTACGAGTCATTTGTCCCCATTTTTGCCTGTCTTTTCTCAGGAGATAATCCACATTTCCGGAAAGAGAAAAAAAGAGGTTGAGGGGATGGAATAGAAGGATCTCAGCTATAGCGATCAGAAAAACCTGGGATAAAAATTTATACCCCTTGTATTTGTTAAAAGCATAGGTTTCGTAAAACACCGCAAATGATGAAAATATCACCGAAAATGCAAATACAAAAACAAGCAGGATGAAGAAAATCTTGAAATTGACCATATTGAAAGCCAGCATAAAAAGAAAGTATGTGATGCCGATTACCTCGATGACAGGTGCCAGCCATTCAAAAAAGACCCAGTAAGGAAAACTGAGCATACCTATCTTTCCATACCGGAAATTGAGAAACATGTCTTTATGTTTAAATATGGTGTCAATGGCACCACGAGTCCAACGATTGCGCTGCCTCGAAAGCGTTTTGTATGAGGTTGGAACCTCGGTCCAGCAAAGCGGATCGGGGATAAAAGCCACCCTGTATTTCTGTTTTTGGACAATATGCATATACTTCCGCATGCGCACCACCAATTCCAGATCCTCGCCAACCGTATCAGGATCATACCCACCGGCATTCAGGGCCACTCTTCTGTCAAAGAGACCAAAAGCTCCTGAGATGATAAGAAGGCCGTTGACTTTACTCCAGGCCATACGCCCCAGCGTGAAAGCTCTGAAATACTCCAGAACCTGAAATTTGGCCAATAAATTTTTTGGATAGCGCACTTTTGTGATCCTTCCGTCGGTAATTTCACAGGAGTTGGCCACTCTGATCACACCACCAGAAGCAATGACCCGCTTCTCTCCTTCCTCCTCCAGAAACGGTTTCACCATTTTCAAAAGCGCATCCGATTCAATGATACAATCGACATCAATTGCTAAAAAAAGATCATTCCGGCAAATATTGAGGCCTGAATTCAAGGCATCGCCTTTACCACCGTTCATCTTATCAACCACAGTCAGTTTATTGTAAGCTTCTTCCCGCGATCGATAAATTCCCCGTATCTGAGAAGTTGGAATCTTTTCTGAATAAGCCAGGTCAACTTTTACCAGGTTATAGTGCTCAATAATAAGGGAAAGCGTATTGTCATTGCTTCCATCATTGACAATAACAACCTCTGTTTTAGGATATTCCAGTGAAAGCAAACTCCGGATGTTTTCAACAATGCTTTTCTCCTCATTGAAAGCTGGTGCAATAATGGAAACTGTCGGAAGAATTTTAAAACTCTTAATATCATTATATCGAAAATGCCGGTTTCTTCGCCTGTAAAATTTCAGTTCTATGGTTGATAAAACACCTATAGAGATATAAGATGAAAAAATCATCAGGGCAAAAAACAGAAAGAATCCGTTAAAGAAAAAATGATAAGAAGTAAATATTTCCATATCAGTATATATTAAAATCAACGGTTTCCAGAAAGGCTTTATGGGTTTCAATGTCGCTTTGACGGAGAAAAGGGGTCAGGCGTTCGAAGCTGTTATTGAACAGGATTTTCATGGCCATTAGTTTTATCGGCATGGGGTTCTCCCGTGCCACTTGTTCCATAAAATCAAAGAAAACTTCATTCCTGCACTCCTGCATGGATTTTAAAATGGTTATCTGGGTCTTCTGATTTTGATCTTTAAATTCCCTTATGACGACGGGAATACATTCCTCCTTCCCTTTCAAAGCGATGAAAGTCTTCCATGCTTCCTTTCTTAGTAATGAATAATCGCTTCCCCGTAAAGCTTCAATATGAGGCAAAAGATCTGCCCGTTGGCGACTTCTGGCAATTGCCACCCCAATGGTGGCCAAGCGCGGATTAGGAGAAGTAAGCAATGCAGCGTAATCAATGTCCATTTTGAAATTACGTATCACCGCATTGACAATCACATTTATCTCCAGCAATGACAATTTGATTCTCTGATCGAGCAGATAAGAGAGATGATCAATTTCGGAAAGACGGATTAATGCGGCAATGGCCTCTGTCCGTAAAGCGTAATTCTTTGAAGATGCGTATTCTGCTATGGTGGCATTAAAATCTTTTATCCGTAAATAAGAGATCACTTTAAGGGCCAGAATGCGCCTGTCAAATCGACTGGAGTATAGAAACCGGACCACTTTTCTGTCAATCGAAAGAGCCCCGTTGAGTTGAACAAATTTATTGCTAAGATCCATCGCAACAATCTCCTGAATCCCCGTAATCACATGGAAATAAACTTCAGCCTGCAGGTTCGTTTTCAGATAAGGCTTTAATTTGCCGCGAATCTCTTCCACCTGGCCAGTCACATTGTTTTCTCCCTGAAACAAATGATCCGTAATTCGGGCCGTAAATAAACGCTTAAATTTCTCGTACTTTCTCTCGATAGCACTGTTTCTGAAGTTGAAGAAAGCACTTAAAACCACAAATCCGATAAAACCGGCAAAAGAGACAATAATAAAACTAACAATCAGATAGAGCCAAAAAGGCAAGGACGCAAAAAAATCAAAAAAAGGATTGGTCATGGTAAATCCAAAAACATTCACCTGTGGATAATAAAAAAAGAAAAACAGCCACAAAACAAACACTACCGCACCAATCTGAGCCACTCGTTTCAGTTTGTAGAGCAACAATGGCAAAAACTTTTCCGTTTTTGGCATAAAAGTCTTTTCACCCATGATCTTTAGTTTTTCCAATTCAGATGTTGTACTACTCTTCCATTTCCACTTTCCCGAATAGCCTGATCAATTGCGGCAACACTTCAGTGGGATTGAATGGTTTCCGGAAATAACGTGTGGCCCCTCTCAGCAAGGCTTTCTCTTCATTTTTCCGGCCTTCGGGGCTAAAATATACAACCGGACAAATCATTTTCTTTTCAAAACGCAAAAAGCTGATGAGTTCAAGGCTTGAAAAACCAACGATGTTGTCATCAAGAATCACCCCATTCACCTCTGTGGCATTTGTCAAGTGCTTTACATCTGTGAATGAATGGCAAACATGTGTTGATATCCGGGGATCCTGGTTGAACAGGAATCGCCTGATCAAAACAATGAAAATCTCATCCGCGGAAACAATCAACAAATCATCCATTTTTAGAAAATTTATTTTGTAAAGATGTTGCACTGTCACAACTGCCGTTTCCGGAAAAACAATAAAACTCAACCGATATAACGACCTGCTGATTGTACGTAAAATTAAAAATTATGATTCCTTAAAATCGTTTTCATCCCCTGTTATAGGCGGGTTTTTGATGAACAACAAAATAATGACGGTCAACAAAAAAAATCACAAGACGTAACATGGGATTTCCCGGTTTTAGCAAAATTTCTCCCAAACAGCCTACCGGAGTTTGGCAGATTTTATTTCGCACTTAATGGAAAATCCATATATTTAAACCTGTTTGTAGCTTTTTAGTAAGGAAGTAAGCAAAAACAAATCAACCACTGATGAAACAAGAGACCGACTTAACAGGCTTCTGGCGTTTCCGTGAAGAGTTCGACGGCGGCAAAGACAATGGTGAGGCACGTCTTTTTCAACACGGCAAACAACTTTCGGGATACCTGCTCTTCAAAGAAACCATTCCCGGTAAACCGCCTATGTTCATCAGAACAAAACTGACGGGAAAAACCGAGAAAGGGAAGGTCCACCTGACAGAATCGGCTGTCACCGTATTGTCCGGCCCACCTGAAGAATACGAACCCGAGGAACGAACCGGTCTGATCAACGCCATGGGCCAGATTGCCGGATCGGGGGAAGATCG
>JAWOCV010000079.1:0-22426 GCA_046483585.1 Marinilabilia sp. | reverse complement strand
AGAGCAAGTATTTTAATTTTAAACCGAATTCATTAATACAAAAGATCGTTAGGTTTTTAGATATTAGTAGCTCGAAAGCTCAAAGCTCAAAGCTCAAAGCTGGAAGCTGGAAGGAGAAGTTGCTCTCTCTTTTGCGACATAACCAAAGAACCAACAAAATGTATATGATTGAATTTCGGGTGTTTACATATTTTGTTAGATAAAAGTAACCTGGCCGCGGGGAGGCTGGAAGCTGTTAGCTCTTAGCTGTTAGCTGTTAGCTGTTTGTAGCTCAGTCGCAGAGTCAGTAGTAGCTGGAAGCTGAAAGCTGGAAGCTCAAAGCTCAAAGTTCGAAGCTCAAAGCTGGAAGGAAAAGTTGCTCTCTCATTTACGACATAACCAATGAACCAACAAAAATGTATATGATTGAATTTCGGTTGTTTACATATTTTCTTAGATAAAAGGTGTTATGAAATTTGTACAATACTGATTGACTGTATCTTAACACAAAAAAACGTCAAGTGTTACACGATTGAATTGCAAGGTATTGCAAATGTTTAACGAACCATTGCAAATAACAAAAGCGAAGAAACCAAAGTACCCAAACCTCAAAGAAAGTTTTCGAAATAAAATCAATTGACCTGCAACTGGAGGCGTCATGTAAGCACCAGGGTCTTTTGAATCATCGGCTTAAAATCCGATAAATTTAAATATCGTTCATTGAGCCGATACAATCTCATATCGTATAATTATCCGATATATTTTGATATTGCCTTAAAATCCGATATATTTGAACAAAATCACTTAAGATGGTAGCAGTCATTACAGGCGATATTATAAATTCCAGAAGAGGGGATGCAGAAGAATGGATGGGCAACCTTAAGCATGTGCTTGGCCAATATGGACAAAGGCCCGGGGAATGGGATATATTCAGGGGCGACAGTTTCCAGATCATCCTTCGTCCTGAAATAGCTTTATTGGCTGCAGTCCACATTAAGGCCTGCATCAAAAAAAGCAATGCAACGGACGTTCGAATGGCCATTGGCGTTGGAGAAATAACCCACCAGACTTCGAAAATAACTGAATCAAACGGGCCCGCTTTTGTTCTTGCAGGAGAATGCCTGGAATCTTTGAAGAAGCAGACATTGGCCCTGCGAACCAACAACCAGGAAACAGACAAGCCCATCAATATCATGCTGAACCTGGCTTTACTGACCGCCAATAGCTGGAGCAAAACAGTGGCAAAAGTCATAATCGCCAAACTTGAGCATCCTCAAAAACATCAGAGTGAAATTGCCGGTTTACTTGGAAAATCCCAAAGCAGTATAAGTGAAGCACTCAAAAGAGGAGGATTTTACGAGATAATGACAATGAACGATTACTACCGGGATAAAATGACCAGACTATGATCGCCCTGACCTTAAAATTATTGATCAGCCATATTCTTGGGGATTTTGTATTGCAACCCGATAAATGGGTGAAGGAAAAACAACGAAATAAGCACGTTTCCTTATATTTTTATCTCCACATCGGGATTCATGCACTGGTGACATGGATTGTATTACAGTTCAGCCGGGAAGCCTGGCCAATCATACTTACACTGGTTATCAGTCATTTTTTTATTGACCTGGCCAAACTTCACCTTGAGGGGAAAATGAATGCCAGGCTGCTTTTTGGCCTTGATCAATTGGCTCATCTCCTCATTATTGGCCTGCTGGTATATATTCACGAACCCTTCCGGTTCAACCTTGAAAGTTTGTACACACTCCGCTCCCTGACTTTAATTCTGTCAGTGTTAATCCTTACTTCCGTTTCATCCGTCGTCATAAAACATGTGATGAGCAAATGGAGTCTTCAGGAAGACAATACAACCGGGTCTCTGGAAAATGCGGGAAAATACATTGGAATGCTGGAACGCTTATTTATTTTTGGATTTATTGTACTCCAACAATGGCAGGCCGTTGGCTTTCTTTTGGCAGCAAAATCGGTCTTTCGGTTTAGTGATCTTTCAAGAGCTAAAGACAGAAAATTGACAGAATATATTCTTATAGGAACCTTACTGAGCTTTGGTCTGGCCATTGCTACGGCACTGGCTTATGGGTATGCTGCTGAATACTGGTTTAATTAGGCTTTCCTTACCTCAATAGATACCAGTCTGTTACGCCCCGTAATTTTCCAGTGGCTCACAGGTACATACCAGGTTCCGGTCGCCCCATGCATCATCAACCCGGGCGACGGGGGGCCAGAATTTATTGTCACGCACCCAGCCCAGTGGAAAGGCGGCTTTTTCGCGTCCATATGGCCGGTCCCATGAATCTGTCACTACTACGTAGTCGGGATGCGGGGCATGTTTGATAACATTGTCTTCCTTATCGGCAATGCCCGCCTCGACCTCCTTAATCTCGGCATAAATGGCCTTCAGAGCATCCAGAAACCGGTCCAGCTCTTCTTTCGACTCGCTTTCGGTAGGTTCGATCATAAGCGTTCCGTGTACGGGAAACGAGACTGTAGGAGCGTGGTAACCGTAGTCGATCATCCGCTTGGCTATGTCAATCTCACTGATGCCGGTAGCATTTTTCAGCTTCCGGCACTCAAGAATCATCTCATGTCCGACCCGGCCGGTATCACCTGAATAAAGAATCCCGTAATCGTCTTTCAGTTCTTCAGCCAGGTAATTGGCATTGAGAATAGCTATTTTAGATGCATATGTAAGGCCTTCAGCCCCCATCATTTTAATGTACCCATATGTAATAGGTAATACGCCCGGGCTGCCCCAGGGAGCTGCAGCTACAGCCGGGATCCCCTCCCGCTTATTATCTACCACATTGTGACTGGGAAGGAAACCGGTTAAATGTGATGCCACAGCGATGGGACCTACACCGGGCCCTCCTCCACCATGCGGGATGGAAAAAGTCTTATGCAGATTCAGGTGACACACGTCAGCCCCGATAATACCAGGACTGGTAAGACCTACCTGGGCATTCATATTAGCGCCGTCCATATAAACCTGTCCGCCATGTTCATGAATGAGACCACAAACCTCTTTGATGGATTCCTCAAAAACGCCATGGGTTGAGGGATAGGTAACCATAATGCAGGCCAGATCACTGCTGTGCTTCTCAACTTTTCCCCTAAGATCATCCAAATCAATGTTCCCGTGATCGTCACATTTCACGACCACCACTTTCATTCCGGCCATTACGGCACTGGCCGGATTTGTACCGTGAGCCGAGGACGGAACAATGGCTACATTGCGGTGGCCTTCGCCACGGTTTTTGTGCCATTCCCGAATGACCATTAACCCGGCATATTCTCCGGCAGCCCCGGAATTGGGTTGTAGACTCACATCAGCAAGGCCCGTGATTTCAGCAAGATCGGCCCGCAATTCATCCATCAACTCATGATATCCGCGAGCCTGCTCAACTGGGGCAAAGGGATGTATGGAAGCAAACTCCGGCCATGTGAGAGTAAACAGCTCAGTGGCCGCATTCAGTTTCATAGTACAGGAGCCCAGTGAGATCATAGAATGTGCAAGGGAAATATCTTTCTGCTCAAGCCTTTTGATATACCGCATCATTTCCGTCTCAGAACGATAACTGTTGAACACACCCTGTTTCATAAACTCTGAACGACGCATCAATTCATCCGGAATGGCCCACCCCGGAGAATAATCCTCCAGATTGACACTGGTTTCATCCACCATGCCTGTCAGAATATCCACCAGATCCTGAACGTCACTTTCGGAAGTGGTTTCATCAAGGCTGATACCAATCTTTGTATCATCATCAAAGTAACGAAGATTGATCTTCTTATCAAGCAATTTTCCTCTGAGGGATGATACGTTTAGTCCCCTGGGCAAACACATCGCAAGGGTGTCAAAAAAGTTCTCATTAAGCGACTTAAACCCTTTATCTACCAACGCATCACGGAGTTTAACCGTCAATCCATGAATGTCCGAAGCCATCTCTTTCAGTCCGTCGGGCCCGTGCCAAACAGCATAAAACCCGGCCATGGTAGCCAGCAATGCCTGGGCCGTACAAATGTTCGAGGTGGCCCGCTCGCGCTTAATATGCTGCTCCCGGGTCTGAAGGGCCATTCTGAGAGCAGGGCGGCCTGTAGCATCCTGGGAAACCCCGATGATCCGCCCCGGAATATGGCGTTTGTGCTCATTTTTTGAGGCAAAAAAAGCTGCATGAGGGCCGCCGTAATACAATGGAACACCAAAACGCTGGGTGGAACCAAACACAATGTCGGCACCCCATTCTCCCGGAGGGGTCAATAACGTCAGGGCCAAAAGGTCTGTGGCAACAGCCAGTTTTCCACCATTTTCATGCAGTTTTTCAGAAAATGCCCGGTAATCTTTGATCTCACCGTCGCCATCGGGATACTGAACAATGGCCCCGAAATGACGATCGGGATCGTAATTGACCTCATCTAACCCGGCGATTTCCAGTTTTATCCCCAATGGTTCGGCACGCGTTTCTATCACCGCCCTGGTTTGAGGCCATATATTCTTGTCTACCAAACATGTATCCACACCTGCCTTACTCTGACTTTTGCTCCGGGTATTGAACATCATAATCATAGCCTCGGCCGCCGCAGTGGCTTCATCAAGCAGTGAAGCATTGGCAAGCTCCAGACCGGTAAGTTCGGTAACCATTGTCTGAAAATTGAGAAGAGCTTCAAGCCTCCCCTGTGATATTTCAGCCTGATAGGGCGTATATGAAGTATACCAAACCGGATTCTCAAGCACATTACGAATGATCACAGAAGGTGTGAACGTATTGTAATACCCCATGCCGATATAAGTCTTAAAAACTTTGTTCCTTGAAGCAATGCCCCGGATGTGCTGCAAATATTCCTGTTCCGAAAGTGAAGGGGACAAATTCAGTTCACCCTCCATTCTGATATTATCGGGAACCGCCTGATGAATAAGTTCATCAAGTGAAGAAACACCTGTTTTTTCCAACATCAAATCAACTTCCCGTGCATCGGGCCCGATGTGTCTGTCTGCAAATTGACTCATATCTTTTTGCAATTAGATAAGTGAAAAATTATGATTTACGAAATACCAGACTTATCATCAAAAGAACAAATTTTTATTGACTTAAACCAATGATATATATCAAATATTGCCAATCTTTCAGTTACATACCAGAGACTCAGGAAGCATCGTTGGGGCTGCCTGCGAAATGTACTGAAAGGATTAACCAGAGAAAGTCACGCAAAGAAAAAAGCGTTATGAGAGAAAAGGATTGTTCCGTTTTTCTTCTTCAATAGTGGTAACGGGTCCATGTCCGGGATAAACATCAACGTCGCCGGGCAATACCAATAACTTTTGGCGAATACCATCGACCAGAGCCTGTTGGTCGCCCCCGGGGAGATCGGATCGCCCGATGCTTCCTTTAAAAAGAACGTCTCCAGCCAGAAGTAGTTTTTCCTCTTCACAATAAAAAGAGATCCCGCCGGGCGAATGACCGGGAATGTGAATAACTTTCAAAACATTGTCTCCGATATTTATCTGATCGCCATCCTCCAGAAAACGTTCGGGAGCAGGCGGATTTTCTTTCAGTTGCAGACCAAACTGTGCGGCCATCTCCATTGTATGTTCAATAAGAAATTGGTCTCCCTCATGAGCCACGGGCCTCAATCCCCACTGGCGGGCCACGAAAGAGGTCCCGAAAACATGGTCCAGATGCAGATGGGTCTGAAGGAGTAAGACCGGCTTCAAGCCCAACTTTTCAATTCGGGAAACAAGTGTTTGCTCCTCTTCGGGGAAGAGCATCCCCGGATCAACAATGGCACATTCGCCATTGCCGTCATAAACGAGATAAGTATTTTCCTCAAACGGACTGAAAACCAGTTTTTCTATGTGCAGCATATTAATATGATTTGGGTGTTTTTCCCTGATCCACAACAATGTGACTCCAACATCTACCTGGCAACTCCCTTCAGCATAGGCACAAAGGAAAATTCACCAAAGGTTTCCTGTTCAAAGTCATCATCATTTAAACGTTTGATCCGTGTCATTGTTTGGGAATTTTCGCCAAGCGGCAATACCATCAGGCCACCCGTTTTCAGCTGAACCAGAAGAGGAGGGGGCACTTCCGAAACAGCGGCCGTAACAATGATCTTATCAAAAGGAGCAAATGCAGGCAACCCCTCATGTCCGTCTCCTACAAACAAACGGACTTTTTTATATCCCATGGAAGAAAGTAACCTTGAGGTCTTTTCGTACAACCGCTTCTGCCGCTCAACAGAAAAAACCAGGGCTCCCATCCCGGCAAGTATCGCAGCCTGATATCCTGAACCGGTGCCAATTTCAAGGACATGATCGCCCGGTTCCACCTCAAGAAGCTGGGTTTGAAAAGCTACCGTATAAGGCTGGGAGATGGTTTGTCCCTGACCAATGGGGAATGCCTGGTCCTGATAGGCCATGTTTCCAAAGGAACTGTCCATAAACTGGTGACGGGGAACTTTCCCAATGGCTTCAAGTACACGCTCATCAGTGATCCCTTTTTTTCTGATTTCCTGTACCAGCCGGTGGCGCAATCCCTTATGACGGAATGAATCGTTTGACATCATAAAACAAAAATAGTCGGAAAAGCTTTAAAAACAAAGAAGAAAACGGAAACATCGTCCACATGATCATGGCCGGACAACAACCTTTTCTGAATAAACTTTTCCTTCGGTTCTTAGCTGAACAACATACATTCCGGTCGGAAGATGCCCCAAATCAATTTCGTTTCGGCCATTATGGATTTTTTGAGTCAGAATTTTCCGGCCATTCAAATTTCATCACAAGGATCTCGCCTCCATCGGTATGGCAGGCAATCAGATTCTTCCCGGTGGCAACAGAAGGGTGCATCACCTTATCGCCCGGAACTTCGGGACGAAAAGAGTTGTTTTCTTCAACATTGACAGCCCGCAAAAAAGAGCCGGTAATAAAATGTCCGTCATCTTCTGTAACCATCCCTATTATCCAGTCATCTGACAACCAAACCGGTGCTTCAAGGAGCCCGATCTCTTTAATATTTGCACCCTGAACATCACAAACAAAGGCTCCATGATTTCCAGAAACAGCTACGATTTGATCTTCCCCGGGGGCCAGCGAAGCCCATAAATAACGATCTTCTCCGAATGGTTTGAGCGTTTTTTTGCCGTCCCGGTCTTTATAGATAATGGCCTCACCATCGGAAACAACGTAAGGATATTGGAAATAACCATCCATCAGGGCATTAATATCCGAATTTTCCAATGTATTCCTGGCATGCCGCCAGGTCAGCAAACTACCACGCCAGCCGGATCTTCCCATAAGCGGGAACAAGGCTCCTTCCATAACATATCCTTTAACGCCGGCCGGCAAATCATAAAACATGAGTACAGAGCGCTGACCACTCTTTTCATAGGACCTCTCCGTAAAAAACACCATCCTTTCATCCGGAGAAAAAACAACCTTGCTTCCGGCACCCGGTTCGGAAGAGATATGATTCAGTTGGCCGTCAGCCATATCATACACCGCCAACCCCTGCTGATTGGACTCTGTAAGCGCGATCAATTCTCCCGTATGACTGAAACGGGGATGAAACCAGCTCTTATCATCCGCGATATCAAGGGTGTCAACCGACAAAAGATCGATCTGTTGACCGGCCACCGAAGCAAAATGAATGAAAAAAAGAGTGAAAAACAACATTGTTCTCATTACGATCCGGTATTAAAGTTTAACCACTTTGAGGGATTGATTCCCTCCATCCCATTCAAGATAAAGAAAATACATCCCTTTTCCAATTTCATCTGTATTCATTGTTACAGAATGACTGCCCCGGGAGTAATGGCGGTTAACCAACACCTTTCTTTGTTGGCCCTTAATATCGAGAAGACTCAAGCGAACCTGCCCGCTGAGAGGCAGATAGAATTCCACACCTACCTGTCCTTGATCAAGCACAGAAGGACAGCTTAGCTCAGCAGGCTCCGTCCTGGCTTCCGGGATGAATGTCCCTTCTTCATATTCAAATGAGCGTGTTTCCGAGATCATATCTTCCGCACCTATCGTACGCGTGGCCAAACGCCAGTAATACGTTTCCCCGTTTTCTAAAGGCACATTGGAAGCATCAAACTCATCGCCTTCTACCACTCGCCGATAAAGAATCTCTTCAAACGAATCGTCTCCGGAAATTTCTACAATATAAGCAAAAGCCGGAGCCACCTCATCCCATAAGAAAACAAAATCACCTGAGACCTTTTCTTCATCTTCAGGCCAAACCAGTTGGGCTTTTTCATTTTCCGAAGGGGTGTGATCCATCAAAGCCGGCGGCAATTCATTGCCATAGCGATCCAGCACAGCCACGCCAAATTGATGACCGGAGACCAGCTCCGAATGGTCCGAAAGATCAAAATAGTCATCATAACTGACGCCCAGCAGATTTTCAGGATTTAAAAAAGCCTCCCCTTTGTCAGTATCTGGCTCAGAAATAGCATAAATGGAAAACAGGACACTGTCCGCCTCCACCTCCCACTTCAGTTGATCCCCATCGATCCTGATATTGGAAGGAATACTTTGGAGCCCTTCAGATTTCCAGTTTATGGCAGGCGGAAGCGATTGTTCGGAAAACTCATGATCCGTGAGATAATTAATAAAGCCTTCTGTGTAAAGAAGTGAGGACCTGAAAAAAACGCTACCAGGGGCTCCGTTCTTGTCGGATGACCGGTTGACTTCCACCTGTTTTCCGAATTCACTGGCATCAAGGGTTCCTTTGAGAAGAGACTCCCGGGGTTGCGAGAAATACTCCAGCATAGAAAGGCCCTGAAGATCCATCTTTTGCGGATCAGCCACCACCGATTTCAGAGGATCCTCCCCATATCCCGGAGCATAATCCGACTCAGCAAGATCGGAAAGGGAATGGCTGACATAGAGATGCCGTCCGTAAAGGTTACAAACATCCGACCACCATGGTGCCAGCACTTCATAGTCCTGACCGGTACTGGTCGTAGGCCAGTATAGCTGGGGAGACAAATAATCCACATCTCCGTTCTTAAGCCATGACACGGGATCACAATAGATTTGTTTATAAGCATTCATGCCGGTGATCCCGGACGGGAGCTCCAGCCCCTCTTCCCGGGCAACCTCTTCATCGGTGGTCCAGATGCCAAATGGTGATACCCCAAAGGTGACCCACGGCTTATGGGTCTCAATAACTTCAAAAACATCCCCTATCATCTGGTTGACATTGTTCCGGCGCCAGTCATCGAGCCCTATTCCGGAAGGTTTGTACCTTTCCTGTGAATACGCATCAAGATCGGAAGGCGTTCCTCCATAAGCATAGAAATAATCATCGAAAACAATACCATCCACCTCATAATCCGTAATGATCTCTTCCACAATATCGGAAATGCGCTGCCGGACTTCCGGATTTCCGGGATCGAGAATTGATTCGCCGGGTGAACCATCCGATTTTTCGGGGTATTCCAATACCCATTCAGGATGATCCTGTCGATAATCACCAGGCATATCTGCATATTTCTCCGAAACCGTTTCAAACCGGTAGGGATTCAACCATGCATGGATTTCCATTCCCCGTTTATGACACTCTTCGATAACAAATTCAAGCGGATCATATCCCGGTTCCATGCCACGTTCGGCCACCAGGCTGGTCGACCAGGGTTCATAAGATGATTCATACATTGCATCACATTCGGACCGCACCTGGAAAAACACAGCATTGATATTGGCCGATTTCAACGACTCAATCAGGCTAATGAATTGTTGCTTTTGCTCTTCAATTTCACTTTCATTGCCTGTTTCCTGAATGGTTGATGAGGGCCAGTCGAGACCCCATACGGTGGTGATCCATGCCCCCCGAAATTCCCGTTTTGGAGCTGTTTCTTGTGCAAAGAAAGGATTTCCGGAAAAAATCACCAAAAACAATAACAATACTCGCTTCATAAAATATATTCCTATAGGATGTCATACATATTCTGGCTGATTCAAATTTAAATATTTTTTTAAAATTCCAAACTAAAATATATTTCAGATACGCACAACTATATGAACCAATGCCCCCCTGAACAATAAAAAAGCCGGCCAAAAAAGGCCGGCCTGATAATAATCCCGGAAACACATATGAACGAACCATCGACATATGAATATTTAACCTGATGCAGCAAATTATCTTTTAAACATTTTACGCCGGAACCGGTTCCCGTCTTCAAAAACACCCTCAAAAAGATAGTATCCCCGTGGCAAACCAGCTACGTTAAAAGATTCTTCCCCCGTTGAAGTTTTCTTTAATACGACACGTCCTGAAAGGTCATAAACCACAATCCTTTCCAGTTGGGTTTCCCCGGGGTTATGAACCCGCACCTCTTCACCGGCAGGATTGGGGAAAATGTATGCCTCTTCAGCATTTAGCGGAACCTCAGGTCCGCTGGAAGTTACATTCCGGAAGCCTTCGAGCTTTTTGGATGTATAAAAAATAAATTCTCCCGGATCAAGAGTGATTTGCATATTTTCATTGGTCACCTCTATACTGTCGCCCTGAAAGTGATCATACCACCAGCCGGTTTTACTAAAGACGGGAGAAATGTCGTCCTCCTCCATGCCAAAATTCCCGATGAGCCGGATATCGACCTCCTCCCCATTCAGCATAATGCGTTTGACCGCCTCACTGACATTCATCTGGTAATCCTGAGTGCTGAACACTTCTTCCCGGGTCTTCAGCTGAATGATATTAGCATAAAACCGCCACAAAGATTCCCGGGCATAATCGTCCAGATACTCCCATTTTGGAGGTTTTTGCCCCAGGCGTCCGCCTTCATCAATGCTGACATCATATCCCATCTCACCGAATTGCCAGATCATCTTGGGACCGGGAATGGACATAAGGAATACAGAAGCCATGGCCGATCGCATAAGTGCGGTTTCGGATTCTCTAACATCGTAACCATTTGACGAATTGCCGTTGTTCAAAGCCCGGTACATGATCCGCTCTTCATCATGACTTTCCATATAGGCCACAAGATGAGGAACTTCCCAGTCCCGTTCCTGATAGGAAGCCCATGAAAAGTCGGAATTACCGTTTTCATTATATCCCATGACAGCTTCACTGAAAGGATGATTCATATTGCCCCACATCAACACACCGTTTTCGGCAAGCTCCTTCTCTTCACTGTTATCAGACAAATGCTCAAAAATGACAAGAGCATCGGAATTTCGTTTCCATATTTCTTCTGACATTCGGTTAAGAATCGCAATACGATCGGCATCATAACTGCTTGCCCAGGAATCAGGTCCATAGTATGAATTGGTAAAACCTTTGGTAAAGTCGAACCGGAAGCCATCAATCCGCAGTTCCGACATCCAGAAGGCATTGATGCTATCCACAAGTTCTTGCGTATAGGGACTCTCGTGATCAAAATCGTACCCCCAATGAGCATCGGTATTATCCATATTATGGTCCCTGTTATACCAGGGGTTATTATCGGCGGGCTTCTCCCCATCCATATACATCTGAACCAGAGGAGACTGACTGTAACTATGATTCAGCACAAGATCCATGATCACCGCAATTCCGCGGGCATGGCATTCATCCACAAATTCCTTGTAATCATTCAGAGTACCATAAGCTTTATCAGTAGCAAAATAAAAGGATGGATTGTACCCCCAGCTATCGTTCCCTTCGAACTCATTAAAAGGCATCAGCTCAATGGCATTGACACCCAATCTTTCAAGATAATCGAGGGTATCAGTCACCGTTTTTATATCCTGATTTTCTGTAAAATCCCTGATCAACATTTCATAGATCACCAGATCTTCGGCCGGCGGCGGGTTGAAATCATTCACCTGCCACTGGTATTCTTCGGGCGCGGGTGTGAAAACAGAAACGATTCCCTCGGCCCCTTTTGCATCGGGATATGGCTTCAGGTCGGGATAAATCCGGTCGGGGATATACCCATCGTTCCATGGGTCAAGCACTTTATTTGTATATGGATCGGCGACTTTAACCTCACCATCAATGTAATACTGATAGGCATATTCTTCATCGGGGTTCAATCCCGTCAGGGTAATCCAGAAAAATTCACCATCTTTCTTCATCTGGGCTTCGGGCCGGGGCTCCCAGCCGTTAAAATCACCAATGGCATAGACAAAAGATTTATCAGGGGCCTGCAAGACCAAGGTCACGGTATTGTCATCCACAATATTGATGCCTTTACGCATACCCGCGGGAAGAGGCTCTTCCACCACAGGTTCTCTTATGTAGAAATCCACTGTATCCGCTTCAGTCTCATCGGAATCGGAATCAGTGGCTCTCAACACCAACTGATGGCTGCCCTCCAAAGGGGCATCAAAAGAATAAGTAAGTTCCTGGTCCTGTGTAGAGGTCTGCAGATCGCCATCAAGGAACAATTCAAGCAAGTCGGCTTCCTGACTACTTCCTGTGACTTCAACAGTGGCCCCGGGATCAAACAACGCTCCGGAAGACGGAGAAGAGAGAACCGCCTTCAGGCCTTCTTCATGTATTTCCACGAAAATATCGTCGCCACCTTCAGCCTTTCCTTCCTTATAGGAGTCGTTGATTTCCTCTCCACTTCTAAAGACAAACGCCATTTTCAGAATATCCTCATCGTCGGGGACATCATAAAATGAACGAACGTCAGGGGTAATGGTCAACTCCCAGGTATTGGCATCAATTTTTTTCAGTTTGGTCTCTTCAGTATTTTCTCCCCAGTCGGTCACAACGTATTTCCAGTCGGAATCGCCGGAGCTTTCACTGGTTATAACACCCGTATGGGCATAAACCTCCCCATCATGATCTTCCAGTCCGCCGGAGCCTTCATCGGCATGAAAAGTAATCACTACCTCATCGGTCTCCACAGGCAGGGATGGATCAGTGGTAACAACCTGGGCCGGGGCCCAGGCTGACATCACCACTATGCAAATGAAAAAAAGGATTCGCTTCATTGTTCAGTTTTTTATTCCTTGTTGATGCGCGAGGAGCATTTCCCTCATAACAACTTCCGGGAACGCATTGTCATCACTTCATAATACTCACAGCAACACCGCCGCCGGGCGCCATATTTAAGGGCAATACCGTGGATGCATCTACTTCCATCTCTTCAATCTCATAAGCGTCAGGATTGTCATCCCAATGGGCATCAGGCCCGTCCTTATAAATGATTGCCTGGAAGGTTTCATCTTCAGGCAGGAAGTCCAGCTGAACTTCCATTTCACGGGGCTCTTCATTGGTTATTGCTCCCAGGAACCAGTTGCCGGTTTCGCGTTCCTCGCGGGCTATGGTCACATATTCGCCAATTTCACCATTGAGCACTTTGGTTTGCTCCCAGTCGACTTCCACATCTCTGATAAACTGGAATGCCGGATGCCCTTCATAATTTTCGGGAAGATCGGCCGCCATTTGCACCGGACTGTATATCACAACATAAAGAGCCAGTTGTTTGGCCAGCGTCGTGCTTACCTGATTGTCTTCTTTATATGGATCAAGCTTCAGATTAAAGATACCGGGGGTAAAGTCAATGGGGCCGGACAGCATACGAGTGAAAGTTACCGTTGGCAAATGATCGGGCGGATTACCGCCATCGCTGGCCCAGGCGTTGTATTCCTGTCCCCGCAGTCCTTCACGTGAAACTTCATTGGGCCAGGTCCGTCTTTTACCCGTTGCCTTGACAGGCTCGTGGGCATTGACCATCACTTGGTGTTGAGCAGCCTTCTCTATTACTTTCTGGTAATGATTCACCATCCATTGGCCGTGGTGGTATTCGCCTTCCGGAATAATTTCACCCACATATCCGGTTTTGACCGAATGCAGACCCAGGCTTTCCATTAAGGAATAGGCAGTATCAAGCTGTTGCTCATAAGTGCGGGGGGCTGCCGAAGTCTCATGATGCATCATGATCTCCACGCCCTTTTCTTTTCCATATTCCACAACTTCTTCCAGATCATAGTCGTCATAGGGTGTCACAAAATCGAACACCCCTTCGCGGTCTTCAAATCCCGTCCATCGCTCCCAACCGGTATTCCAGCCTTCGATCAGCAGTGAGCCGATGCCGTTTTTCGATGCAAAATCGATGTAGCGCTTTGCGTTTTCGGTCGTCGCACCATGCCCTGTTCCGGTAGCTTCCGCATCAGACCCCACATTTCCGGCATCCTGCGACCCGCTGATGTCCCAGGTGGATTTCCCAAGATGCATTTCCCACCAGATGCCCATGTACTTGGTGGGTTCGATCCAGGATACATCATCAATTTTATTGGGCTCATTCAGATTCATGTAAATATCTGAACCTTCGATCAGTCCTACAGCTGTTTCGGAAACCTGAACTGTTCGCCAGGGTGTATTGAACGGCATCTCCCGCTTCACTTTATGGCCGAGTCGTTCGGAGCCGACAAGCTCACTGGTGAAACCGACATCATCCTTATCAACGCGCAGGGTCATGCCCGCATAATTGGTCAGGTTGGCTTCATGAATGGAGATGTGAAGTCCGTCATCGGTTTTCATCGTCACCGGAGTGTTGACGGCATTGTGAGGGATATAGGTCTGCCCAAGATTGGGATTATCGCGTTTCGATTTCGCGTCAATCCCGGTAATGGGGGTTTTGTTGTAGAGATGTTCATATATGTCCCAGTCGCCTGGGGTCCACCAGGTGGTGTGATCGCCGGTGAGATTGAACCGGGTCCGCTCATCAAGGATGACCACGTCACCTGTCATATTTTCCTGTTCGGGAAACTCGTAACGGAATCCAAAGCCGTCATCAAAAACACGGAAGTGTATGTTCATCAGTCTGTGTGGCTCTGAGGTCTCTTTAAGCGCCACTGTCATTTCGTTGTAATGATTCTCCACTTCACGTTTCTCTCCCCATGGCGTTTTCCATGTCTCGTTAAATGTGGAATGCTCAACATCGATGATCTCCATGTTTTTGCCCAGATAGGGCATATCATCAATATCAAACCCCATGGTGGAATGATCAATAACCCCGGTTCCCTCGTAAGTGGCTTTATAGGTGGGTCTTCCATTTTCGGTCAGGGAAAAAACAACATCAATATTCTCCGCCGGTGAAGTTGTCTTTGTATCAAACGATTCACTGCACCCTGTCATGCCTGCAAGCAAAACAAGAACAACAATACTTATTTGAAATGTTACTTTCATCAGTATAAGATTTATTTTTTAAGGTCGACTGGAACCTGCCTGACGTTTTCTCGAAAAGAATCTATTTTCTCAAAAGGATTTTGCCTGAAAATTATGAATTGCCTTTTATTAAGCCACCAGGCTGGCAAACATCCTGTTCAAAATTTTTCCCGGAAGTATGAAAGGATTATACATTAGTCCCTCCAGTCGGGCCCTCTGTTGGAAAAAAAGAGCAGGAAGGTTTGATTAAGCCTTCCTGCCCGATAAAAAGATTCAATTATTTCTCGTAAAACACGTAATGTCCGGTGATAGAATTGAACTTGACAAAGTAAGTCCCTTCAGGAACAACAATGTTATCCCCATTAATATCAGCCTGACCATAAGGGAAACTGTCGGCCGCCCCCCAGTTGGTATCCCATGCACCGTTGGCACGGAACTTCACTTCACCTTCAGGAAGCTCTACATCATCGGCAGTCCAGATATGCGGATCATAAGAACTTTGCGTCATTTCATGGTCACTTTCCCATTCAGTAAACTCACCGATCAAACCGATCATATCATAAGGATCATCGCCGGAAGCATCATAGGGTTCCTGGCTAAATGTTACTTCATCGGTATTAATGTTAATGGTGTAATAACCGTCCTCCTCAATGGTTATATTTCCTGAACCTCCGTCATCTTTCACCAGTTCTCCATCAATCAATCCAAACTGACGATCCCAGTTTCCTAACTCGGGCAACAGCTTATATCCGCCTGCATTAAAGTGGCCGGTATAAGTATAATCGAACACATTAGGATCATCACTGTCACGGAACATGATGTAGGTATAATTATTGTTATCCCATTCGTGATCTGAACCCAGCACATCGCCTACAATAAATAAAGGTTCAATCACCTTGAGCGTGGAATAGGGAACCACGGAGATTGTGACAGGATCAGAATACAGAACTTCCACATCGTCATGTAATTCTGCCTTCAAACGGACGAGCAGTTCCCCCGGTTCTTCCGGTTCTAAATACTCAATAGCAGCATCATTCAGTTCTTTCACCTTGAGTCGCAAATCAGTAGAATTTGAAGTGGCAAGCTCATATGGTTCAGAAAAATCGCCATCCACACCATCTACTTCAACGGTATAATCAACTGCAGCATCGAAACCAAAATCCGCCGGTTCCCATTCCATTACCTCTATCAGGTTCTCGGCTCCCTTTTCGCTAAGAACATAATTGGCTCCTGCTTCGGGGATCGTTATTGCCGGCGGGGTATAGGTCCCCACCATTGGCTCATCATCTGTCTGATCGCACGAGTATAACCCTATAACGCCTAAAAGTGCAACAAACAAAAATTTTATATTTTTCATACGAATTGATTTTTTTAATGGTTGTATGGAGCCTGCCCGCGGGCAGGCCCTCATGGTGACATTTGTTTATTGTTAATGAACTTTTGTCATTCCGGTTTTATACAACCAACTTCCTGGTTATTGTAGACAACAAACTAATTAATACCCTTCGTTTTGTTCCAGTTTTGGGTTTGCCCCCAGATCGTCGGCCGGAATAGGAAATACATCATACTTTGGATCCGTTGATTTACCTTCTTTGATGCCGCCTTTCCATGGCCACACATAATCCGACTGACTAAAACTGTCAAAACGAACAAGATCGGTACGGCGGTGAGCTTCCCAATAAAGTTCACGCGCCCTCTCATCGATAATGAAGTCAAGATCCAGATCAGACTGGGATATGTTGCCCGATTCATCTCCATAAGCACGCTCTCTCAAGGCATTGACATAAGTCACAGCATCACCGACACTGCCACCTTCACCGCCACGTAAAACGGCCTCGGCATACATCAGATAAACGTCAGCAAGACGGAACATAGGAAAATCGGTGTCCATGAACTGCTCATTTGACCCGGGTTCACCGTCACTGGTGAGGTTTTTAAATTTGGTGACACCATATCCCTGGAAAAAATCTCCAACCTCATCTATCTCGAGGCTATGTCCTTCGGTGAAGAACATGGCACGGCTGTCTTCGCCATCTTCCGGAAATTTTTCAACCAAAGCCTTAGTGGTGCGGTTTCCGCCCCAGCCCTGGGTCGTACCAAACATCTCTTCGAGGTCTCCCCATTCTCCATTGAGTGCTGCCGCAATAATATAAGTCATTCCTCCGTATGATTTGGTATGCTCTCCGTCAAATGCGATGGGGAAGATGATTTCATTATCCTGAGTATGATTGTCTGCCAGGAAAAGTCTTTCATAGTCATCCGAAAGCTCATAGCCAGCATTAATGATCCTCTCACAGTAAGTAATACAATCTGTATAACGTTCTTCTCCGGTGTAAACTTCTGCATTCAGATAAAGTTTGGCAAGCAAAGTCCAGGCAGCAGCCTTATCAGCCCGGCCATATTCATTGGACCCTGGCTCGGGAAGTTCACTCTCAATAGCAAGCAGTTCCTCTTCTATGAAATCAAACACAAAACTCCTTGACTTTTGTTCCGGAAGAAAATTTCCTACAGGATCTTCTTCGGTCACAAATGGTATGTTTGCAAACAAATCAATCCCGTGCCAATAACTTAAAGCCCTGAGAAATCTGGCTTCTGCCCGGAACGTTTGAATGTCGTCACGTAATCCGCTTTCAACTCCCCGGGAGTCAAGCTTACTGTCTGTTGTTTCACGCAAAAACTCATTAGCCAGCGGGATTTGGTAAAACACCCGGTAATACAAAGCAGTGATGAAAACATCAGTAGAGCCCCAGTCCTGATCATGAAAATCTTTAATTGTTTGATCGTTCCAACTGACAAGGGCTTCATCAGTAGAAAGTTCCTGTGCCATCCAGTAACCTCTCAGAAACTGGCTGAATCCTTCATCGATTCCACTAATATCAGGCTCACCAGCAGGACCGTCTTGTCCGCTGACAGCAAGACCAGCATAAAGCTTAGCCAAAAACTGCTTGTATGAAGCAGGATCATCAAATACCGATGCTGAAGTAACTTCTGTTTCAGAAAGCGGTTCGGTATTCAGATCATAGCAGGAGGTCGTAAATGCCAACATCAGTCCGAAGACCCCTGCCACTATCATTCCTTTAAATATTTTTGTATTCATAATAATCTCAGATTAAAAGTTAACATTTACGCCAAACATAAAAACTCTTGGCCGTGGATATACATTACTATCAATGCCATTTTCCACTTCAGGATCAAGCCCCTCATATTCCGTAATAACAAATGCATTTTCAACAGTTCCGTACACGCGGGCACTGACATCTTCACCCATAAAATTTCCGAGATAGCCCATATTATCAAAGGTGTAACCCAATGAAATATTATCCATCCTCAGGAAAGAGGCATTTTTCACATAATAATCGGAAAGATACCGGGCATTTCTGAAATTGCTTTTTGTAGCATCGCGTACGACGTTGCTCAGAAAACCATTTTCCCATACATTAGCAGAAAAGCCATATGAAGAAAACACATTATTATATACATAGTTGCCCACGTTGGCTCGGGCTGAAAAGCTAAAATCAAAATTATTGTACTTCAAACTAGAATTCAGTCCCATAAAAACATCAGGAGAAGGCTTCTCCAGCTGGTACCGGTCGTCGCCGGTTACTTCACCGTCTCCGTCTCTGTCAGCATATAAACCATCGATGGGATTACCTTCCTCATCATAAACCTGTTCATACACATAAAAGGCATTAGGCGAATGCCCGACACTGTGAATCTGGGCTGTATTGCCTGTTCCACCTGAAATACCTCCGACATAGACACCCTTGTAACCCGGATTATCACTCAGTGTAAGCTTTTGGATTTCAGTTTCACTATAAGTGGCATTGAACCCTATTTTCCAGGAAAAATCATCTCTTGAAATGGGGTGTCCATCAACAGTCAGTTCCACCCCACGGTTCTCCAGGTCTCCCACGTTTGTGAGCAACTGGTTTGTGAAGTTTGTTCCGGCCGAGACAGGAATTACATTCAACAAGTCTTTTGTTTCGCGGTAATAAGCCTCAATGGCACCAGACAATCGATTGTTGAAAAATCCATAATCCAGACCAATATTATAAGTGGTGGTTTCTTCCCACTTCAGGTCCTTATTATAACCTTCCGGACGGAGGGTTGTTTGAAAAGAATCCCCCATCTGATACTGAGCGGTATTGGTTCCGGCAGTATATCTGGCAAGGTAGGGGTAATTTCCCTGATTGATATTTTGTTGTCCGGTTACTCCATAACCCAAACGCAATTTCAAATTAGAAAGGGTTTCGGCTTCGCTGAGGAAAGGTTCTTCTGTCAGTCTCCACGCCAATGCTGCGGAAGGGAATGTTCCCCAGCGGGTGTCTTCATGGAATCTTGATGTTCCATCATGACGCAAAGTAAAAGTAAGCAAATACTTGTCAAGAAGAGTATAGTTTAAACGCCCGAAATAAGAACGAAGGTTGTTTTCCGATTCATCTGCAGGGGAATCACTATAAACAGTGGAACCATCATAGGAGGTTTCTCGGTAGAAATCCTTACGCCAAAAATGTTGTTCTGAATAACCAAGCATCAGATCAACCCGGCTGCTTAAATCATCCAAATCAGTTGCATAATTCAAATAAAAATCGACCAGCTCATTTTTCTTTTCCTGCGTATAATCGCCCCAACTGCCATCTCTGCGGTCCAGGGCAGTCCATGAAAAATTTGAATTTTCGTCTACTACGGTTGACCCTTCACTATCTGAATAATCAAACCCCAGATTAAGATTGGCACTGAGTTCGGGCAAAAAATGAAAAGTATAGTCTAGCTGCAAATTCCCAATGGCTCTTTTAGCCGTTGATTCATCATCTCTGTTGTATAATTGCGACAGAGGGTTGGGAACAGCCACGGTGTTGGGATTATCTCCAGACATCCACGTAAAATACCCGTCAAACCTGTCATCATCACGATGGGTAGGTTGTGTGGGGTCAAAGGTTATAGCATTCCCGATTACCCCATTATCCACAAACTGATTATTGTTTTGAACACCCTTCAAATTAAAGTTTAGCTTCAGATGATCCTCAAAAAAGGAGGGATTAGTCCGCAAAGATGCGGTTGTACGCTCAAAATTAGAAGTTTTAATGATGCCATCCTCGTTGGTGTAACCTACCGAAGCACGGAAGGGGATGTTTTTATAAGCGCCTGTCGCACTAAAGGTATGATCCTGACCCATAGAGTTCCGGAAAATCTGCTCCTGCCAATCCGTATTAGCATCTCCTAATGCATCCACACCGCCGGGATCTTTGTCAGCAACAAAATCTCTGAATTCATCAGCCGACAACACGTCAACTTTTTCATCTATACTGTTTAATGTCACGTAACCATGATAGTTGAACTTGACTTCATCACCCTTTTTACCACTCTTAGTGGTGATCATAATAACTCCGTTGGATGCCCGCGATCCATAAATAGCGGTTGCAGAAGCATCTTTCAAAATATTAAAACTCTCAATATCATTGGGATTTATTGAACTTAACGGATTACTCATTCCGGAAATCCCATCATTATCCACCGGAACACCATCAATTACAATAAGTGGATCATTGCTTGCCGACAAAGAAGAACCTCCACGGATACGGATGGTCGATCCGGCACCGGGTGCCCCGCCTGAAGAAGTGATCTGAACACCAGAAGTTCTACCATTCAATAAATCATCAGCCGAAACTGCAGATCCCTGACTGATATCCTCAGTATTTATGGAATTTACAGACCCGGTTGCATCATCTTTTCTGACCTGACCATATCCGATCACCACAACCTCGTCGAGGCCCATAACATCGGGCCTCAGGGCTACATCAATGGTTTCATCTTCTCCAACGGTAACCTCTTCGGACCTGAAACCTACAAAAGAAAATTCCAGCACATCACCTTGTTCTGCTTCAATGGTGTAAACCCCTTCGGGGGTGGTGACAGCACCTTGCTGGGTTCCCTTAATAACGACGGTCACGCCTGGTAACGGCTCATCCGCCTCAGCGTCCGTTACCGTCCCTGTCACTGTTACTTCCTGAGCCGAGGCATTTGTAAAAATACCAAGCCCAAAAAAGAAAAACAGGATTTTGTAATAATTAAACTGTTTTTTCATAAAACTTTGATTTAAAAATAAACTGGATTAAACATCTTTTCAGGGACGATCCCGCGTTCGGGTGTCCCTACAGGTACCGTTATTTCCGCTTCCGGTATCTCCTTTTCCAAATGGTCAACCTTAGAGAAAATGTCGTTACATCTTTATAAGGCATCAGCTAATACCGGTAATTTCTTTATACAGGCTTCATCATTTCTTGACATACAAAAGTAAGTAATTAACATTCCCGGATAAACACTTGTTAACGTTGATTCGTAGCTCTTTACAGAAAAATCGTCGCAAACGATACCGCAATCGTTTGCGGCATCGTTTGCAGTAAAACCCTGTTTTCTGATTTTTTCAGAGGGGTGTTTCGCAAACGATTTCGAAAAGAGATGAAAGAAGATACAACCGCATCCCCTCAATAAAATGCAGTGCAGGGAATTTCATAATCCGGATTTAAAAAACCGGAAGCATCAAAATTTATCCTTTTTTATTATATTTAAGCCTGAGATAAGCCGAAACAAAAGAGCCCGGAACACATTCCCAAGCCTGTAGATGGTGCCCATGCAACAATTGCAAAAAATTTCGACCCCAAGACGTTTTCCAACCCGGGTACCAGAAAACTTCCTTCACACAAAGAACCTTAAGACATCAGACTATGAAGTCAAATCATGTAACACTAAAAGACATCGCCCGCATCCTTGAGTTGTCACCTTCCACCGTTTCCAGGGCCCTGAAAGATCACCCCGACATCAACGAGGAAACAAAAAAACTGGTGAAGACTTTTGCGGAAAAAGTCAAATACAGACCCAATGCTCTGGCTTTAAGTCTCAGAAGGCAGAAGACCAATACCATCGGGCTCATCATTCCGGAAATTGTCCATCACTTTTTTTCCTCTGTAATAAGCGGTATTGAAGATCTGGCTTACGGGGAAGGCTACAACGTAATGATATGCCAGTCTAACGAAAATTATCAAAGGGAGGTCATTGACACCCAGGCCCTTATTGATCACAGGGTAGACGGAATACTCGTGTCACTCAGTAAAACCACAAGGGATTTCACTCACCTCAAAAATGCGTACGAAAACGGTATTCCAATGGTGTTTTTTGACCGCGTATGCGAGGAGATCAAGACCGATCGTGTCATCACCGATGATTTCAAGGGTGCCGATATAGCCACCTCACATCTGATCGAACGCGGCAGCAAGACCATCATCCACCTGGCGGCTCCTCAACACCTTATA
>JAWOCV010000040.1:0-11139 GCA_046483585.1 Marinilabilia sp. | reverse complement strand
AAATCACTGGATGAATTTGTGATAAGGTATTGAATTCTGTTTTCAAAATTCAATAGTCCGTTAAAAAAAGGCTAAACGCAGAGACGCGATGACCTGTCTGCCGTTTTTAATATTAGCATCTTGTTATATAAACGAACTTTTGTTTGTACAATTAATTTTGTTTCACATTACACGCCAGGCAGGCGCAAAGTGTTTATTATGAGGAAGGTGTGTCTAACCTGTATTGCTATGCAAACATAAACATCATATTTTATGAGATTGACTTTGGTACAACTGAATTACCATATTGGAAATTTTGAAGCCAACAGCCAAAAAATCATTACACATATTAAAGAAGCCAAACAGCGGGGTTCTGATCTTGTCGTTTTTTCAGAACTGGCAGTTTGTGGTTATCCGCCCCTGGATTTGCTGACCCGTCAGGAATTTGTAGAGGCTTCCATCCGGACCATTCATGAGATTGCTTCGCATTGCACGGATGTGGCAGTAGTGGTAGGGGGGCCCAGTCTTAATCCAAGTGCTCGCGGAAAACAATTGCACAATTCCGCCTGGTTCCTGGCCGGCGGGGTTGTCAAAGAAACCATTCACAAGACCCTGCTGCCCAATTACGATGTGTTTGATGAACATCGGTATTTTCAGGCCAATGAGGAATTTAAAGTAGTCAAATATAAGGGGCAGCGTATTGCGCTCACCATTTGTGAAGATCTCTGGGATGATCAGCCCGTATCGGCATCTTTTGCCCGGAATAGTTTGTACACCCTTTCACCCATGCAAAAACTGGCTGCTCTTAAACCAGATTTCATGGTCAATATTGCCGCTTCTCCCTTCTCGTATCATCAGGAAAATGTGCGAAAGGAGGTGGTATGCAAGAAAGCGGCCAATTACCGGATTCCGGTGGCCTATGTCAATCAGGTGGGAGCCAATACCGAGCTGATCTTTGACGGGGGGTCCATGATGGTCAATCGTGAAGGGCATATTACCCACAAACTCCCGACGTTTACAGAAGCATGTGAAGATGTTGAAACCGATGAAATCGATCAATTGTCTTCAGGTTCCCTGACGGAGACCAATCCGATAGAGTTGATTCATGATGGGTTGATTTTGGGGATTAGAGATTATTTCCGGAAAACCGGGTTGAAGAAGGCGGTTGTTGGTCTTTCGGGTGGAATAGATTCGGCGGTGACGGCTGCATTGGCGGTTAAAGCCCTGGGCACTGAAAATGTTCATGGCATGCTGATGCCATCCCAATACAGCACTGGTCATAGCGTCTCCGATGCTGAAGCATTGGGGGCCAATCTTGGAATCGAAACCGATACCGTGGCCATCCGGAATATATGTCAGGAGGTTGAAAAGGCCATGGCCCCTCTTTTTGGAGATCGACCGCCGGATGTTACGGAGGAGAACATTCAGGCCCGCATTCGGGGGTTACTCCTGATGGCTTTTTCCAATAAGTTTGGACATATTCTTCTGAACACTTCCAATAAGAGTGAAGCGGCTGTTGGGTACGGAACCCTTTACGGCGACATGAACGGGGGCCTTAGTGTGCTGGGCGATGTCTACAAAACCGATGTGTTTAAACTGGCCCGTTTCCTGAATCAAAACGGGGAGATGGTTCCCGAGAATACCATCATTAAGCCCCCTTCGGCTGAATTGCGTCCCGATCAGAAAGATACGGACTCTCTTCCCGATTATGCTGTTTTGGACCGGGTGCTGTTCCGTTACATCGAACTCAATCACTCTCCCGAAAGCATTATCAGAGAAGGGTTTGCCGAAGAAACGGTCCGCCATGCTGTGAAAATGGTCAATATTACTGAGTATAAGCGGTATCAGACTCCCCCTGTGTTGCGTGTTTCGGGCAAAGCATTCGGGGTGGGGCGGCGCATGCCGCTGGTGGCTCGTTACGACAAACTATAAGAATAATGGAGCCTTTTTAGACAGCTTCAGTGTAGCATATATCATTCAACGGGTCCACACCAATAAGTGTATGAATCGGTCCACACCATTTCCGGTTGCTGCGGAAATATTCCATAGACGGCTGATCCGCTCCCGGACATGGAGGCATAAGCGGCCCCCTTTTCATAAAGCGTTTCTTTGATTAATTTAACTTCCGGACACATCATGGAAATTGCGTTTTCTTCAAAATCATTGCAAAGTTTAGAAGGCCATTTTTCGGGCTCTTGTTGAATAATGTCCGGAATTGCCCTTTCCGGAGGATGTGGTTTTATATGGCGATACGCCCCGGCCGTGCTAATTTGGATCGACGGAACGACAATGGCCAGCCAATAGCCCTTAAGAGAAAGGGAAACCGGGGAAAATTCATTGCCTTTTCCTTTGGCCAGGGTTGGTTGATTGCGGATGAAAAACGCGCAGTCGGCCCCAAGAGTTGAAGCGATCGTTTCTAAATCTCCACGGGAAATATTCAGTTTAAACAAATCATTGATAGATTTGAGCATAAATGCAGCATCGCTGGAGCCACCACCCAATCCGGCCCCTGAAGGAATTTTCTTGTGTAAATGAATATTGACGGGCGGAATGGAATGTTCTTTCCGCAACAATTGAAGTGCTTTCATGACAAGATTGTCCCGGACCGGGATTTCTTCTGTGTTCCCGGTCACCCGGATGGCATCTTGTTTGCCGGAAGAAGGGAGAACTTCCAGGACGTCGCAAAAGCGTCCGCCTTTACCGAAGGCAGTTGGAACCGGGAAAAAGGTGGTTTCGATGTTGTGATATCCGTCCGGCCTTCTTTTTATGACATGAAGCCCGATATTGATCTTGGCATTGGGAAAAACGATCATGTTGATTTAAATTTAATGCAAAATAAAGCAATTCATCTTTGAACAGGATATTCTGAACAGACTTTCTTTGGAGAGAACAATGTTAATCCTAAGGTAAAAGTATTATTTTTGTTATCTTAATCAATAGATCGTTAGATTTTTAGATTTAAGATCTAAGATGGTTCGTATGTTGCTGATAATCCGTGTTTTAGTATAAATATTCCCTTAGATTTAAACAATTGAATAACAGACACTTAAAAAAACTTTAACGAACTATTCTTAATATAAAAGCCACCATTATGAAATTTAAATTTTCCGTGTTGGGCGTGGGACTTTTGTTATTACTTGCTTCCTGCAAGGAGCAGTATCCCCCCACTGATATGACCGACAACAGCATTATTCCGATGCCCGTTTCCATTGCCGCTACCAATGGCACTTTTGTCCTGGATGAGGATGCCACCATTTATGTTGATGCCGGTCAGCCTGCTTTGCGTCAGAGTGCAGAATATCTGGCCGGTTTGTTGCGCCCCGCAACTGGTTTCGACCTTGACATTGAAGAGACTTCTTCTGAGCCTGGGGGTGGAAATTTCTTTCTTACCACCGAAGCCAGGATTGATACGACTTTGGGAAAAGAAAGCTATGAACTTAATATTTCGGGGGATCTGGTGAAGATAGCCTCGCCCAGTCCCGCAGGTGTGTTTTTTGGGATTCAAACCGTTCGGCAATTATTGCCGGCTGAGATAGAAAACAATTCTCCACAGGATAAGGAATGGTTCCTGCCCACAGGTACCATCCGGGATTGGCCCCAATATTCTCACCGCGGAGCGATGCTGGATGTGTCACGGCATTTTTTTGATGTGGAAACGGTCAAGCGTTTTATCGACTATATTTCTCTCTATAAAATGAATACACTCCATCTTCATCTCTCTGATGATCAGGGATGGCGCATAGAGATCGAGTCCTGGCCTAACCTGACAGAACACGGTGGCAGCACTGAAGTTGATGGTGGTGAGGGGGGATATTATACCAAGGAAGATTATCAGGAAATTGTGGAATATGCTGCCGACCGGCAGATCACAATCGTTCCCGAAATCGATATGCCCGGACACACCAATGCTGCTCTGGCATCTTATCCCGAACTTAACTGCGACGGGGAAGCCCCCGATCTTTATACCGGAACAAAAGTTGGGTTTAGTACGCTTTGTACAGACAAAGAGGTCGTTTATGAATTTGTGGACGATGTGGTAAGGGAAATTTCTGAGATAACACCCGGACCATACTTTCATATTGGAGGAGATGAATCGCATGTCACAGAACCCGATGACTATGTGAAATTCATTGACCGGGCCCGGGAAATTGTCCGTTCGCATGGCAAACAGGTGATCGGATGGGACGAGATCGCACATGCCGATCTGGATGAGGAAGACATCGTTCAGTTCTGGGCCAAAGAGGAAAATGCGCTTGAGGGAAATCAAAAAGGAGCCAAAGTGATCATGTCCCCCTCTAAACATGCCTATCTCGATATCAAATATGATTCGACCACTGTCCTTGGACTCGACTGGGCCGGACTTACTGAAGTGGATGATGCCTACGACTGGGACCCTGTGACTCTGGTTGACGGCATTGAGAAAGTTGATATTCTCGGTGTGGAGGCCCCTTTATGGTCGGAAACCGTCACCAACCTGGAAGAGATCGAATATCTGTTGTTCCCGCGAATAGCCGGACTTGCTGAAGTGGGTTGGACGGCTTCCGAAAAACGGATCTGGGATGAATACAAGAAGCGGCTTGGACGACAAAAGGAACGTTTTGAAGCCCTGGATATAAACTTTTACGAATCCCCGCTTGTCCCATGGCAGGAACAGGGAGATATTTTTGTTGAAAGAGACGAGCCGGGAGAAGAAAACGAATGAGACCCTGAAAACGCCGGATCGTTGTTCCGGGGATTACCGGGTTTGAGATTTTCAAAAAAGGACCACCTCCTGTTGGAGACATGGTCCTTTTTTGCTTTAGAACTGACTGACTTCAGAATAAGTACAAGCCGGGCGCACCGGTATTTCGGTATTTTGGTCAGATTGGATTTGTTTGAATTAACCCGCTGGATAATAATAACTACTCCATCGGTTCCCAATCGGCAAAATATTCCACAACAACGTTGGTTTTTGGTTCTGTAACGATGGATTCATTGGAGTTGTAAGTCCATCCCATGGTTTCACTTCCGCCACCGCTTTGGGTCGTGATCAGAAAACGGTTCGACAAGGCACCGATATAACGGGCCTGATCCCTGGGTGAATCGTTGTCCCCTCCGCTCGGGTCGACCATGATCCATCCATAGTTGGGAAGATAGACCTCTACCCACCGGTGGAAAACGTCATCCATGCTGGCGTCATCGCCTCTTACCACTACAGATCCGACATATCTTGCCGGAATGCCGGCAGAACGGCACATGGATATGAACACGAAAGAGTACTCCGAACAGGATCCATTGCCACGTTCAAGCACTGCCGGCGCTGTATTCCATCCCCCTTCCATCTCATAGTACATGTTGTCGATCACGTAATTGAAAATGTTTCGCATGATCCAGTAGGGATTTTCCTCCTGGTCTGTTGCTTCCTTTACGGCCTGGCGGATTACGGGATGACCGGTCTGGTATTTTTCATTGTTTTCAAGATACTGGTCTCCCAGATCCTCTGGCATATCGTCAAGACCTCCCACCTGATCGGGATATATGAAATAACGGATGTCCCATATTTCTGCTTCGGTCACCATTTCAATGTTCCGGGTTTCATTGGCTTTCAGGTCTTCTATTTCATAATGGGCGGTGGATTGGCCCCAGTTATCCTCCACTATTCCGGTATGGCCGGGTGAATAGTCTATATCATTTGTAATGGTCTGGGTTCTTCTGTCTGTAGGAATGGCCAGATGTATATCGGCCTTTTTTACTTTTCCGGGACCAAAGTTGGTGACCTGATAAGTATAATGAACCCTGGCTTCCCGCTTATCGCTTTTTTTGTAATTTTCCCCGTCCCTGGTCTTAAGGGAAAAAACCTTGTTTTCTTGCGAGTCGGCAGCCTTTATAGAACCATCGACCCAGGCAAGACCGCGGGTGAATTCGCCCGGTGCGTCTGTGATGATGATCACGGAGCCGTCTTCCGGGTTAACCATGTATATCTCGTCTTCTGTTCGATCGGATACCCAAAGGTATTGGCCGTCGAAAGTAAGACCGCGCGGATCGCCTGAGGGGGCGGGAATGGATCGGATGGTGGTACCGTCCTGCGCATCGAACTGAATGATCTTCCGGCCGGCTTCGTCGATGCACCAAAGATGTTGACCGTCATGGGTCAGACCCCGTGGCCGGGAAGTAGGGGCCTTCACTGAGTGGAGAATGGTCCCGTCGGCGGCATCCAATTTATAAATGGTCCCGTCGTAATTTTCGGCTTTCGGAATGCCGCCTTTTATGTCAGCATTCCAAAGGTGTTCGCCGTCCCAGGCGAGCCCCATGGGCCAGTAGCCCGGCGAAGGAATGCTTCCGATAACTTCCCCGCTGGAAGGATTGATCTTGAAGAGCTTATCCTCTTTTCGGTCTCCGATCCATAAGTGTTCACCGTCGAAGGTCATTCCCGTGGCATATTTCCCGGGCGTATCAAAAAATGTTGCTATCTCGCCCGTATAAGCAAATCCATTAAGGGAGATGATGATAACGTTGAAAAGCGTAAAAATTTTTCTGAGAAATTCCATGACTTTATTGTTTATCAGTTGATTGGATCCGGTTTCGAGGAATATGGGGTTGTATGCCTGGTACCTGAATAATTCTGTTTATAAAGTAAAAATTATCTCTATTGTCCGGGAGATTTTTACAAACAGAGACAGCTAGCTTCACCACTCTTAAGTTCTCGGGCCTCTCCCGCCAGTGCATGAGAAGTAAAGCAACTTATATTTGTTTTTCCGGGCACCTGTGAAAAATTATATTCTTCTAAGTTATAAATTTTTTACTTTATAGGAGTAAAATTTAAAAATACTGAATTCACCTCGAAAGACACCCTTCTTTGCCAGGAAATTAGTTGTTCTTATTCACGGAGGTATTCTCAGAGATTAATAACAAAGAATCTTTCAGGGCGGTGCTCAATGATAAAATGCTATATTTGAAAATAAAAATGCTTCCACTAGACCAGGATCTGCAAAAAGCAAAAGAAAGTCTGACAGGATTTGAAGATATATCCAGGCGAGTTCTGAATTATTTGCCTAACGTAATAAGTAGCGTCGAAAGAAAAGGAAATTATGATGTTTTAACTTCTCAGATAGCCGGGACAACTAAGTATTTGCGTCCCATAAACAGAACTTTATTTTTTTATGATGTTGATGATTTTTGTCAATCCTTCTTGGATTTTCGGGAGGTTCTTGTCAAAATAAGGTCCAAGGATTTGCTTTCGGAAGAAGAGAAAAACATCATTGATAGAACTGTTTATACCATTCAACAATCAATTGGTGCAGGTCTTGATCTTTTGGTGAATCCTAACAGTGCAAGGAAGCACGTTGGCAATCGATTTGAGGAATTAATAAAATGCATATTTTCGTCCATAGGCATTTCAAACAAAAGAATTGTTTTACAAATACCTTATGATACAGACGAAGGGGGAAAAACATATAAATGTGAAAATGACTTGATTTTGTCTCCTTACAATGAGGTTCGTTCAACTTCAACGACATTGGATGAGGCAGAATTAGTAGTTTCTGCAAAGACCACCTCCAAAGACCGTATGGGCAAAATATTTATTGACAAAATGTTGTTGGAAAGATTTGTCGGTCATTGCCAAAGGGTTGTGGGGATATTTCTGAATGATGTTCAAAGAAAAGATGCAAATAATATAAGTTATACTTTGGTGTCTGGGCTTTTTATGGTTTATTCAAATTTTTTGACCCAACTGGACGGAATATATTACTTGGATCCTCCGCCAAATGCATTGATAAAACCGTATTCCGACCATATGAAAAGATTTTCTGAACTAATTTCAGTTGATATTAAAAAATTATTGTCCTCTTAGTTTTTTCCTTCTGACATTTGATTTCAGAGTGTCGCGGCCTTCTGATATTCTCTTAATGTGTCCCGCATCTGATAAACGATCCCTGATTATTTTGCAAAAACCTGTATCTGATTCAGTTCCTATCCATTTCCGGTTAAGGGCCTCGGCTACAGCGTAGGTTGTTCCCGAACCTCCAAAGGGGTCCATTATGGTACTGTCAGGGTTTGATGAAGATAGAATGATCTTTCGGAGTAGTTCAACGGGCTTTTGTGTCATATGGGGATATTTTTCCCAGGAGTTGTTGGCTATGGTGGGAATTTCCAGCACATCTTTGGGTTTCGCCCCATTTGGGTTAGGGGCCCACATATATGCTTTATTCCCGCCGTTGGAATATTGAGATGTTTTGGCTTGCGGTCTTTGAGGGTATTTTAGCGTGTGATCGTTGTAAGGGATCCTGACCTCATCAATGTTGAAAATGTAGTCCTTTGATTTGCGAAAGTGCAAAATGCTTTCATGAGATCGTCCCCAATCATTTCCAAGATTTGCTTTATTCCGGTAGAACCAGACTAGCCATTTACAGCCTTTGAACAAGTGTGATGCCGACCATTTGATGTCGGCCAGTATTTCCGAAAAACCGCAGATGTACAAAGACCCGGTTTTTTTCAATACCCGGTGGGCTTCCGAGATCCATTCCATGCTCCAGTCAACATATTCCTTTTGGTTGGCAAAACTGTCCCATTGTGCTTTTTTTATGTTGTATGGAGGATCGGCAAAGATCAGATCAATTGAGTGGGATGGCATTTCTTTTAAATGCTTCACAGCATCAATATTGTATAGTTCACCAAGTTCCGTTGTGAAAAAAGGCGTTGCTGGAGGATGTTGCGTACGTGGTATATATTGTATTTCAAGTTGCATTTCTTCCACAAAACGAATAATCTGTTCTTCGGAGTAGACTCTGTAATTGTTGATAGGATGTCTTATGCTTTTAAATTTGCCGTTGTTGTCCCATCTTCTTAAGGTTTCAGGGCTAACATTCAATATTTCGGCGGCCTGACTTATTGACAAATATTTTTCCATATCCTTAGACAACATTAAACATGATTATACAACAAATATAGAAAAAATCTAATTCCCTTTTTCAGGTTACTTTACTCAGATTTCATCCTAATTTCTTAACCTCTTATATCTCTGGCACATGTTTTGAACAACCATTCATAGAACAATGCCCAACGCGGAGGTTATTATGAGACGAGTAATGATATTTGTTCTGCTGGTTTTGGTGTCGATTGGCATCCGGGTGACCGGGCAGAACCACCGGAAACAATCAAAAGAAGAAGAGAGGCAGGAACAATATCGGGAGACTTTGGCTCTTGTGAATAAAGGCGATTTTATTTTTGAAGCCCGTCGGGCTCTTCCCCAAAGCGGGCCCTCTGTAGATCTGACCACCAATTACGGATTTATCGAAGTCTCCCCGGACAGCACAGTTGAAGGGAATTTACCCTTTTTCGGCCGGGCATGGCATGTTGAATACGGCGGTCGTGGGGGTATCCGTTTTTTCGGTGTTCCCCGTGAGGTGGAAATATCCCCAAAACCGGATAAGAAAAAGATCATCTATTCTTTCAGGATCAAAGACAAGGATTTTTTCCGGGTCAGGATGGACATCGGGTATAGTGGAGATGCATCTGTGAGCATCAACAGCAACAACCGGAGTCACATCAGTTATCTTGGTTCTCTCGACCGTTCCCCCACGTCAGAATAAATTCTGTCAGATCCGTTTCAGCGTCCAGTCCCAGTTTTTTTCGAAGCCGGTAGCGATGGTTCTCCACTCCACGAACCGATATCCCCAGCAAGGGAGCGATCTCCTTGGATGTGAGGTTGATTCTTAGAAAGGCACATAGCCTCAGGTCGCTGGGGGTCAAATCCGGATATTCATTTTTCAGGGTCTGGAGGAAGGTTTCATGGGCCTGGTTGAAGTTGTGTTCAAAAACTTTCCACTCTTCGTCGTCACCTGCAATATTACTGTCGATCTTTTTGATGAGTTCATGATAATATTTGTCCGGATAGCGGGTTCCGAGTTGTTCTTTTTGTCGCTCCAGTTTTTTCTTTAGTTCCATCAGGAATTCATTCTTTTTGGCCATAGCCATTGCTGAATTAGCTAATTGGCGGCTTTTGAAGGAAAGTTCGGATTGAAGTTTTTCATTTCTAAGCCGGATCACTTCACGTTCTTTCTCTTCGCGTTTCTTTTTCTCGTGCAACCTGACCCTCCGGATGGTGATTTGTTTCCCGACAAAGAACAGGGCTAAGAAAAACAGTGCATAAAGGATGATGGCCACGGTAGACTGGTACCAGGGGGGCTTTACCGTAAGCTGCATTTCATGAATGGCTGAGGATTTTTCCCAGTTGTTGGTGGCTCTGACCATGACCGTATAGTCTCCGGGAGGGATTCGGTTGATGGTGAAATCCGGTTTTTCACTCAATTCTGACCATTCTTCCGTAAGGCCTTCTACTTTGTACTGGTATCTGATCTCTTCACCTGAATATAGTGGAAAAGAATACCTGATCGAAAGGTTGTTCCGGGAAAAAGGAATGGTTATCTCCTTTTTGTAAGGGGAAAGTGGGGTTGTTTCTCCGGCATCATCACTTGCAGAGACTTCCCGAAGGGTCAGATTTTCTTTGGTAATGCGCTCTCCGGCTTCCTTTGCCGACGCATCTAATATGCCATATCCGTTTTCAAGACACAAAATGGCTTTTCTGTCGTCGATGGGCACAATGTTTTCTTCCCGCGGGATCAAATCCTCCCTGAAAAGTGTCATAGGAAACTCTTTGATTTTTTCAACGTTGTTGGTCCGTATGTGGAAAAGGGCAATGCCTTCATCATTCATCAACCAGTAATGGTTCGAAGGACCGGGTTTGATCAGAAAAGAGGATGAGTAGCTTTCCAGGTTTTCGTTCAGGGAGTCGTAGGGAACAATGGAATCGTTGAGATCATCGTAAGTGTATAACAGCTCTTCATCGGTAAAAACGATCCGGCTTTCCACTTTAAAAGCTCTAAGGCTGTTTCCGTTCTGCCATATTTCAGAGTCTTTCCCATAATAGTTAACATGCTCTGCAGAATCAAGAGCATCGTTCAGCCTGATCTGGTATATCCCTCTGTAAAGATGGCTGGCCCAGAGATTTCCCCTTTGGTCAAATTCCACCGAATTGATGAGATCACTAAATCCTGCTATGGTTGAAGAATAATTCCATTCGCCGTTTTCTTTGTTGTAGAGCACCAGATCGGTATAGGTGCTTTGCACCAGATGATCGGGCCGGTCGGGAACACGCGTAATGGAATAAGCACCGGAGTGGGA
>JAWOCV010000279.1:0-5810 GCA_046483585.1 Marinilabilia sp. | reverse complement strand
TTTTGTCTACATCGCACCAAACAACGAAGTAAAACAACAAGATTTTTTAAAATAAAAGGATTAATTATGCAAATTATTGGAGAACTGATCAATGCCAGCCGGAAAAAGATCCGGGAAGACATTCAGGAACAAAATGCCGAACATATTATTCAGGTCGCAAAAGACCAGCATGAGGCAGGAGCCGATTTTATCGATGTCAATGCAGGAATTTTTGTCGGCAAGGAAGAACAATACGTGAAGTGGCTTGTTGAAACTGTGCAGGGGGCCGTGGATACTCCCCTGTGTATAGACTCCCCCGATCCGAAAGTTATTGAAGGGGCCCTGAAGCTCCATAAGGGCGTGCCGATCATCAATTCCATATCACTGGAATCTGACAGGTATGAAAATCTTCTGCCCATCGTCAGAGACAACGATGTTAAAGTCATCGCTCTGTGTATGAGTGATGAAGGGATGCCTTACACAAAGGATGCCCGTCTGAAAATTGCCGACAAACTGATCAACAATCTGGTCAAAAACAATGTGCCCATTGGAAACATATATGTAGATCCTCTGGTACATCCGATCGGTTCAGGTGATACGCTCGGGATGGAAGCCCTCAACAGCATTGAAGCCATTATGAAAGAATATGAAGGTGTACACACCGCCTGCGGTCTCTCAAACATCTCATACGGCATTCCCAAGCGCCAGTTTGTGAACCAGGTATTCATGAACATGGCCATTGCCAAAGGTCTGGATTCAGCCATTATGAATCCCCTGGACAAGAAAATGATGGCCAACATCATTGCCGCTGAAATGCTCGCCGGTAAAGATGAGTACTGCGCCAACTACATGGGAGCTTACCGGGATGGTTTATTGGAATAATTCGTAAGTAAAATTATTGTAGAACAAAAAATAAGATCAGTATGAGTACCAAGTATTCAGATGATATCGAAGTAACGAGAAGTTATTATAACAGTCAGGACGCCCACAACTTTTATTATCAGATATGGGGAGGTGAAGACCTTCATCTGGGCATTTATGAATCAAAGGATGACCCCATTTTTGAGGCCAGCCGCCGGTCTGTGGAAAGAATCGCTTCCAAGGCAGACCGACTTGATAAAGACACCAAAGTCATCGATTTTGGTGGGGGCTTTTCCGGGTCAGCCAGACACCTGGCCAAGAAATACGGCTGTCATGTAACGGTTCTCAATCTCAGTGAGACAGAAAACCAGCGGGGACGCAAGATGAACAAAGAACAAGGCCTGGACCACCTGATTGACGTGGTCGACGGAAGTTATGACCAGGTCCCGTTCGATGATAACACCTTCGACGTGGTATGGTCGGAAGACGCCATGTTGCACAGTCCGAATAAAGCAGAGGTTGTCAAAGAAGCCGCCAGAATATTAAAACCCGGCGGAGATCTCATATTTTCCGACCCCATGCAAACCGACGACTGCGATGAATCGGTACTTCAACCGATCTATGAAAGGATTAATCTCTCTTCAATGGCATCTCCCGCATATTACCGACGCATTTGTAAAGAAGCAGGTCTTAAAGAGATCGATTTTGAAGAACTTCGGGAACAGTTGGTCAATCACTATTCAAAAGTTCTGGAAGAGACTGAAAAGAAAGAAGAGGAATTGAAAAAATCCGTTTCGGAAGAATACATCGAAAACATGAAAAAAGGACTTCGCCACTGGGTCAAAGGCGGACAGGAAAAGAATCTGACCTGGGGAATATTCCACTTCAAAGCCTGAGAATCTTAACAAAATACATGATTGAGTGCGGTATAAAAAGGTATATTTTTGTCAAAATCGAGGCGTTTTAAATTTTTGTACCGGAGTTAACTGATTGTTAATGAGGATTCAAAAATTCAAACAACGAAGAGTTTGGCAATAAAGATGCTTTTTAGACCGGGCTCATGATTCGAATGTATTATTTTGGAGATTAAAACAAACAATGTGTCCGCTGCGAAAAATTTTGATTTGCCGGAAATGAGGCTCAGAAATTTTCAGAAGTGCGAACAAACAATCAAGTATATTAACATAAAAACAAATGATAATGCAAAACTTGGAAAAAATTGATCCAAACCTGGAGTACCGGGTCAAAGACATCGAACTGGCCGAACTCGGTCGGAAAGACATCCGGTTGGCCGAACATGAGATGCCCGGCCTGATGGAACTTAGGAAAAAATACGGAAAAGAAAAGCCTCTGAAAGGAGCAAAGATCACAGGCTCCCTGCATATGACCACCCAAACAGCAGTGCTTATTGAAACCCTGAAGGAATTGGGTGCTGATGTTCGCTGGGCAAGCTGTAACATCTATTCTACTCAGGACGAAGCAGCAGCTGCCATTGCCGTAACCGGTGTTCCTGTTTTTGCCTGGAAAGGTGAAACACTGGACGAATACTGGTGGTGTACAGCTCAGGCCTTGACATTCCCCGGCGGAGAAGGCCCCGACCTCATTGTTGACGACGGTGGAGATGCCACAATGATGGTACTGGAAGGTCAGAAAGCTGAAAAAGATCCTTCCATCCTGGACAGAAAAGCAGAAGCCTGGGATGAAATCGCACTCCTGAAGAGGCTGAAGGCCATTTACGAGGACGACAAAGATATGTGGACCCGTGCAGCCAAAAAACTTAAGGGTGTATCGGAAGAAACCACTACAGGTGTAAACAGGCTTTATCATCTGGAAAACAGCGGAAGTCTTCCGTTCCCGGCCATCAATGTGAACGACTCTGTCACCAAATCGAAATTCGACAATAACTATGGAAACCGCGAATCATTGATCGACGGCATCAAGCGTGCTACTGATGTAATGATCGCCGGTAAAACTGCTGTTGTTTGCGGATACGGCGGAGTCGGTAAAGGATGTGCCCAGGGTCTCGTAGGTTTCGGAGCCCGCGTAATTGTCACCGAAATCGACCCCATTTGTGCCCTCCAGGCTTCAATGGAAGGTTTCGAAGTGAGAACTGTGGACGAAGTCATCGACCGCGGTGAAGGAGACATCTTTGTTACAGCAACCGGCAACAAAGGCGTGATCACTGTAGATCAAATGAGCAGAATGAAAGACAAAGCCATTGTTTGTAACATCGGACACTTCGACAATGAGATAGAAGTTGAAAAGCTGGAAGAAGACAAAAAAGTCAAAAAGATCAACATCAAACCTCAGGTGGACGAATACGAGTTTGAAGATGGGCACTCCATTCTTCTGCTTGCAGGTGGTCGCCTTGTCAATCTGGGATGCGCCACAGGTCACCCGTCTTTTGTGATGAGTAACTCATTCGCCAACCAGGTGATGGCACAATTGGATCTTTGGAGTTCCAATCGCAAACCTGCCGTTTACAGATTGCCCAAAAAACTGGATGAAGAAGTGGCTCTCGCACACCTAAACCACCTGAACATCAGTTTGTCAACCATGAGCAAAGAACAAGCCGATTATATCGGTGTTCCAGCTGAAGGCCCATATAAGCCTGATCACTACAGGTATTAAGAATATCCACCTCCTGTGTCCCGGGCATTAATGCCCGGCACCGGGAGGTTATTCATTGAGTTGTCAACAGGAAATTTATAACCAAAATAAACAGAACAACTATGTCATATTTATTCACATCAGAATCCATATCAGAAGGGCATCCGGACAAAGTAGCGGATCAGATTTCCGATGCCGTACTGGATGAAATTCTCAAGAACGATCCGAACGCTAAATGTGCAGCCGAAACATTTGTCACAACAGGGCTCTGCCTGGTGGGCGGTGAAATAAAAACCGATACTTATGTGGAGGTTCAGGAGCTGGTGCGGGAAACCATCCGCAGGATCGGTTATACCAAGCCCGACTTTCGCTTCGATGCCGATTCATGTGGTGTTCTCAGCGCCATCCATGAACAGTCTGCCGACATCAACCGTGGAGTCGACAGGGAAAAAGAAGAGGAACAGGGAGCCGGTGACCAGGGGATGATGTTCGGTTATGCGACCAACGAAACCGAAAATTACATGCCGCTGCCCATCGATATCTCTCATCGCCTGGTGCACGAACTGGCACACATCAGAAAAGTAGGCGGCGATATGCCATACCTGCGTCCCGATTCAAAAGCCCAGGTAACCGTGAAATACGATGACAACGACCAGCCTCTTGGAATTGATGCAATCGTTGTTTCTACCCAGCACGACGAATTTGTAAAACCCACCGATAACACCCCAAAGGCTCAGGATAAAGCGGACAAAGAGATGCTTGGAAGACTTGAGACCGACATTGAGAACATCCTTATTCCAAGGGTTATCAAGTCGTATCCCAGGGAAATACAAAAGCTTTTTGATACCAAGTACCGCTTATTCGTAAATCCAACGGGCAAATTCGTAATCGGCGGTCCTCATGGTGACACCGGGCTTACCGGCCGGAAGATCATTGTTGACACCTATGGTGGTAAAGGTCGTCATGGCGGTGGTGCTTTTTCAGGAAAAGATTCATCCAAAGTAGACCGTTCTGCAGCTTATGCCACACGTCACATCGCCAAGAACATGGTGGCAGCCGGCATTGCCGACGAAGTCGAAGTACAGGTAGCCTATGCCATTGGTGTAGCAGAGCCTGTAAGTCTTGTAGTCAATACCAAAAGGCCAAAAATAGACATGTCTGAAGAAGAGATGGCTGAAAAGATCAAAAAGATCTTCGATCTTCGCCCCAGCGCTATTGTTAAGCGTTTCGGACTAAAGAACCCAATCTTCTCAGAAACAGCTGCATATGGTCACATGGGCCGCACACCAGGTAAAAAAGTTGTTTACCGCAACGGCGACAGAAAAGAAGTTGAAACTTTTACCTGGGAAAAACTCGACTATGTAGACACCCTTAAAAAAGAATTCAACCTGTAGGTTGTTGTTTCTTTACTTTCGAAAAACGCCAGTAACTTCACCACCGATTGTCACTGACCCAAAGCCAGCATCGCCGGCATAAGAGGGCGGCAATCAGGTTTTGTCCCGTAATTTTTTTACGAAGTTATTGGCGTTTTTTATTCTGAATCAAAAAAATACAATCATTATGCAAAAAGTACTGGGAATCGGAAATGCCCTTGTTGACACACTTGTCAGGCTAAAAAGCGATGACCTGCTCAATGAGCTTGAACTCCCGAAAGGAAGCATGCAACTGGTGGATGCCGATTATGCCACAAAAGTTGCCAAAAAATGCGAAAATTATGACAAGTTCATGGTCAGTGGCGGATGTGGTGCCAATACCATTCATGCGCTTGCTTCGCTGGGAACCGAAACCGGTTTCATTGGCAAGGTAGGAAAAGACGAACTGGGGAAATTTTTCATCAATGACCTGAGCCAAAACAACATATCGCCAAAACTCATGTATGGAAGCAATCCTTCCGGACATGCCCTGGCTTTTGTAACACCCGACGGCGAGCGGACTTTCGCCACTTACCTGGGGGCTGCCCTGGAGCTGACACCGGAAGACCTGGATGATTCGTTGTTCGAGGGATTCGATATTCTCCATGTAGAAGGCTACCTGCTGCAAAATCACAGTTTACTGGAAGAAGCTTTTGCCAGGGCAAAAAAATACAACATGAAGGTCTCTCTGGATCTGGCCAGTTTCAATGTCGTAGAAGACAATCTGGAAGCCCTTAAAAAATGGGTGAAAGAAGATGTGGACATTGTATTTGCCAATGAAGAAGAAGCCAAGGCCTATACAGGTAAAGAACCGGAAGAAGCGCTGGAAATATTGGCTGAACAATGCGAGGTTGCCATCGTCAAAGTAGGAAAGAACGGTTCCATGCTCAAGCGTGGCAGCGAATTCTGTAAAGTTCCGGCCATAGAAGCCAACGTGGTCGATACCAC
>JAWOCV010000197.1:0-33723 GCA_046483585.1 Marinilabilia sp. | reverse complement strand
CGGCCATATTGACCTACATTGTCCGCTTCTTCAAGAGTAAGATCCCAAATTTCAGGATCACCAAATTCTCCATTTTCAGCTTCGAAAACAAAAAATTCATTACTGCCCTCTTTTCCGCCAAAGCCCGGGAAGTTTGATGCAATAATTTTCCCGTCGGCAGAAGGATCTCCTACAATGGAAAGTGCATCTCCGAGTCGTTGCTCATCAGAAGTAGTTGCATAAGAGAGTACAACTTCAGGATCGGCATTGACATCGTCCCATTTATAGACTTTAAATTCAGCTCCTTCTTCAGCCATTACCAAATTAGAAGCATAAATGGCATCACCAGCACATTTCACATCAGAAATTTCCCATGAACCTCCTTCAACACCTTCCATGCTCAGATTCTGGACCTCATCCACAGAGGCTTCAATATCCCAGTAATGCACAAAAGTACCGTCAAGTCTGGATGGTACAAAAACATAATTGCCGTTAAAGTCAGCCCCACGCGAGTTCTCATCTTCAATTTCGGATGGGACCGCCTGGGAAGCGGCAGATTTATCAATTAAAACTTCAGCTGTTGAAACATCAAATCCGGCCGAAGTGATTTCAGACACCAGGGAATAGCTGCGTGTTTCGTCTGCATAAGCCACATCAATTCCCGGTTCGGCAGAGAGATCCAGGGTATCCGTTTCGGATGTGGTTTCATAAGTAGCTCCTTCAGGGCCTGCTTCTATAGAAACAATGGTTACCAATTCAGATTGAAGCTCATTAAAAGTTACCAGAACTTCATCATTTTTGTGATCAATGTCAACATCATACTCCTCACCGGTGTTTGCGCTGGCTACTTCAAGCGACTTAAGGACTGCACCTTCCGGGTCGGCACGTGTCACAGACACTTCATAAGTCGTCTGAATATCTTCATTTTCAACAACAAAACTTCTTGTTTCCGAAAAATCAAGTGTTTCACCTGGGGCGGGCGTAACCTGGGCCCCAGTTGAGACTTCTATCTCGGCGGTGAGAGCCGTAAGATCGGTTTCATAAGGAACCGCAACAGTAATATCGGTTCCTTCAATGCTCCCTTCAACAGTTGTTGATTGATCGGCACCAGCATCAACAATTGCAAATTCGGTGATCTCTGCCTTCAGTTCAGGCTCATCATCATCGTCATCACAGGAGTAAAACAAAGTAGCTCCTGCCATAAAAGCCACCATCATTGCAGCTTTCAAGACTTTTTCCAAAAGACTTCTTTTTTTCATAAATAATCAATTTTAAAATTTAAAGGGAATTATTTTCACAACTTAGAAAAACAAAATCAGGGGGCATCCCACCACATGCGGGTATATTGGCTGTCACCACCCATCTGCTGAACAGCAGCGTCATAATTTTCAGAGTTATACCTTCTCTCATTTACAGGATAGGGAACCCGGCGGGGCATCTCATCATTCCCCGGCCAGGTAAAAACAGGTTCTTTCATTTCAGGATGCCCCGTTCTCCGCACAAGGCTCCAGGCTTCATGACCATTGGGGTATAGGGCAATCCACCTTTGCAGATAAATCTGTTCCAGTCCATTTCCCTGTTGATATTCAACCCTTGAGTAATAGTCCTCAACAGCCTGGTTATCTTCAATTCCGAATTGTTGCATGGATGCTTCAATACCCTCCCGGTAAAAAGTTTCCGGATCTCCATTTATGTAGCCTTTTTCTGCAGCTTCGGCTTTAAGAAATGAAGCCTCGGCATAAGTCAGCAGGAAATGCGGGGTATCCTCATTTTGGAAAAAGGGCCCTATATTGCAAAACTCAGGACGATAGTAGTCGTTATACTTAAGGCTCAGAGAATCCTGAGGCTGGCCATTTCGAAGTCCGGTGAATTCACCATCAACATTGGTTTCTGCATAGATTTCGAGGCGTGGATCATCATGCCCCTTCAGATGTTCCATCATGGTTTCACTGATGCGCACTTCATGCCAGCTATAAACGTAAGTCAACGGGTTTTTTACGTGATACGTGGACCCATCAGCATCCGGGATGATCAAAGCCATGTCATCGTTCGATTGCATTGTTTCGCTCACGTCAAGATTCTCAAAAAACTCATCAGTCAACTGTCCGCCATCGGAATTAGAAGCCCGCAAGGCAATCCGCATGCCCAGGGTATTGGCAAACCTGATCCACTTGTCCGTATCACCCTCAAAAAGAACATCAGCATCTCCATAGGATGGAAATCCTTTATCCCGGTTTTCCTTAATCAGGGAAACAGATGTGTTGAGCTCTTTAAGCAGGTCCTGATAGATAAGTTCCTGACGATCGAAAGAAGGTTTGGCAACTTCAAAAGCTTCATTATAAGGAATATCTCCATACATATCTGTAACCAATTGGAACATATAAACCTGCCAGATGCGGGCGCAGGCTTCTTTTATGGGATTTTCGAGCTCCTTTGCCAGTTCTGTGGCTTCATCAGTAACATTAAGGGGAGCAAAATGCTCGCGGGCATAATACCAGTCCCATACGGTATTTCCCGGGGAAGGCTCATAATTGTCGGAAGTAAAATCCGGATTAATATTGGCCCAATGCTGTGCATACACCGATCCGGCAGTCTGATGCACCAACTGCCAAACCCCGACTGACAAGCCGGAACCCGTAACCAGTGCCCTGGTAAAAAGATAATCCGGCAAAATCTGGTCAGAAGTTGTCTTGGGGCGATCCATCTCCTGGAAATCATCCGTGCAGGCATTTAAGCCCAAGACAAACCCTAATATCAAAACAAATACACGATTCTTCATTTTTCTCTATCTTTTAATGCGTTGATCTTTTTAAAAATCTATTTTCAGATTAACGGCTATATTTCTGGTTTCAGGAAAGGCATACATTTCAAATCCGGTCGCATTTCCGGTCCCGAAAGAAGATTCAGGGGAAATATTGTCTGTATGCTTCATCAAATAAGTAAGATTATTCCCTACCACACTCATAGACACCCGATTAAAAGGAGTTTTTTCCAAAAATTCAGGATTAAAGTTATATCCAAACGAAATTTTTCGAAGGCGTATAAAGGAAGCATCATAAACAAAAGCCTCGTGGATTCGTGAAAGCCGGTCCCAGTATTTTTGGGGATCAACGGGGTAACTTCCCGATTCTCCATTCTTCACGCCCTGCACCATATAACCGTCATTGGGTGCAACGCCAGTCACCTCTGAAACTTCTTTAGCCTTTTCCCACTCATCACGACCTTCGGTGGTGGCGGAAAGCGTACCATACAATGATCCTTTTTGATTGGTCACAGAAAAAATATCCTGTCCCATTTTTGAGTCAAATTCCATATTCAGGAAAACCCCTTTATAACGGAGACTTGTATTGGCCCCAAAAAGCCAATCGGGATATGACTCCCCAATATTCTGCTCGTAATCAATGGCCCCATCTTCAGTCGTCTTAATTTTAGGAAGATTTTGATCATCAATTACGATGTTGCCATCTTCATCACGTTCGTAGGTGCTTCCCAGCATTGTACCTACCGGATCGCCTTTCCGGGCAGCAACGATCACTCCGGCAACACCTCCAAGATTTAGGACATCCACATCCTCATTCAATTCCTCAACCTCACTCCACTGACGGGTTACATTCATCCCCAGATTCCAAACAAAGTCATCATGCCTGATTATATCTCCGGACAAGTTCATTTCCACCCCGGAATTATTTATATACCCGGCATTGACCACTCCCGAGTTGTATCCGGATGAGGGTGCCATTGGTGCACGAAATATCTGATCTTCGGTTCCCGACTGATACAAGGCAGCATCAAAATTCAGCCGGTCATCAAAAATCGAAGCTTCCAGTCCCACTTCTTTCGATATGGTAAGCTCACTTTTCAACGAAGGTTCAGGCCTGGTCCCCGGAATAGACCCATAAGGCAAGCCGTGAAATTGATTGGCATTGGTTCCGTATTCCAGATAACGATATGATGCATAATTTCCGCCACTTCCCACGCTGGCCCATGAAGCCCGGGTTTTGAGATACCCAATCCATTCTGGCAGTGTAAAAGTTTCACTCACTATCCAGCTAAAACTGGCAGAAGGATACAAATAAGACCAATTTTCGGGTGACAGCACTGACGTCCAGTCATTTCTAAAAGTTACATCCAGAAAAACCGCACTCAAATAATCAAAAGAAAACAATCCATAAAGAGACTGGATCTTCCTCTCTGAAATTCCCTCGGATGTAACCGGGTTTAAAAAGTTCTGGATCACATAGGGGCCTACTTCATTAATTAGTCCCGACTCTGACGAAGAAGAGATGGATTCGTTTTTACGATGCATTAGACTACCACCCAGCGTTCCGTTAACTCTAAAGCCACCGAAGCTTTTTTCAGTATTAATCCTTAGATCATAATTTTCTTCACGGATTTGGCTTTCGTTATGCGATAAAGTAGCTTTACCATCAGCTTTATAGTAGGTATTATAGGCCGTTTGTCTTTTTCGCTTTTGCGAATAATAGTCCACCCCTGCTTTGGCCTTCACATCCAGTTTAAAGCCAAGATCTAAAAGAGACTCCAGATCAAGTGTGGCTTCGGCAAAACCCATAATGCGGTTTCGCTGATCTCCATTGCCATTTTCATTAATGGCCCAATAAGGATTTTGAAGAAGCGGTGAACTGGCAAAATCGGGCGGTTCATTTCGCCACGCTACAGTACCATCTTCATTTTTCTTGTAAGGACTGTTCCAGACCACAGGATAACCATCAACCGTTTTATAAGGCTTCAACTGATCCAGAGAAACCGAGCGCGGCATAAGCGTCATCAGGTAAACAGGGTTATCCGGAGACCCTGAAAGATTAGGCCGGTTATCCGCCTCTGTGAGGACATAATTTAATTTGGTATCCAGCCTCAGGTAATCAGCCGGACTGGAATCAAATCGCAGTGTAAAGGAGTTTTTATCATAAGTACTACCCGGCTGAATGTTGTCATCATTCATCTGGGAAGCAGAAAAAAACACGCCATTTTTTTCTCCCCGATGATCCAGGGTTATCGTATTGGTCAAAGTTCTCCCCGTCTGAAAAAAGGTGTCATAAGGATGTTCACTTCCGGATTCTAATACCTGTTTTTGATTCAAAAAGTTCGTGACTTCCTGTCCTTCCATTTTTTCACCCCAGCTTCTGTGACTCAAACCTTCAAATTTTCCTGATGCCCCCTGAGAATACTGATTCTGAAGGTCCGGTTTGATAAGTGGCGAAGCCATTTCATAGGAAGAAGAAATTGAAACACCTAAGCCTTCATTTTCCCTACCGCTCTTCGTAGTAATCATGATCACACCATTCTGCCCCCGGGAACCATATAATGCAGCAGCAGCGCCTCCTTTCAAAACTGAAATCGATTCTATATTCGATGGATCTATGTTATTGGCGGCATTTCCATAATCAAAACCCCCGTATTCGTCTCCTGAAGCTCCACCGGAATTGTCCATGGGAACACCATCCACCACATAAAGAGGATCATTTGATCCGGTAAGTGAGTTAACTCCCCGAATCAACATTTTTGTAGACCCCCCAGGCCCGTTACCAGATGTGGAAACATTCAACCCGGAAATTTTTCCACTTAGTCCGGACAGCGGAGTGATTCCCGAAGACCCTTCCATATCTTCCCCACCAACTTCCTGGACGGCATATCCCAAAGCCTTTTTGTCCCTCTCAATGCCGAGGGCGGTCACAACCACCTCATCAATATCCTTTGTTTCAGGATTTAAAGTCACTTCAAAATAATCATCCTCATTAATGGGAACGGTTTTCGATTCAAACCCTACAAAACTAAAATCTAAAGCTTCAGCATCAGTAGGAATTTCCAACTCAAAATTACCTTCAACGTCACTGACTGTTCCTGTAGATGTTCCTTCAACCACTACACTTGCTCCGGGAAGAGGTTCTCCCTGATCATCAGTGATTTTACCTCTGACTTGATTGTCTTGCGCACTTAAGGCGAAACCAGCAAACCAGAATGCAACAATTGTTAATAATACTGACTTCATTACGGTCCGTTTTTTATTATTTTCCATTAGAATCTCAACTTTTTCTGTGCTTCTATAATTCAGCAGTATATTATTTTTATTTTTTTCTGACAACAAATCTATTTATTAAATTTTTTTTTAACAAGGCTTTTTAAAAAAAATTACAACAAATTTCACACTGCTTCCAACAATGCGCATCTTAAGAGCCAAAAAAAGGTTGTTAAAAAAATCAGGCAAGGCATGACTAAATAAAAAGCCTCAGCCAAAATAAAAGAAACCAAAAAAAATGCTTTGCCTCTGATTAGAATTCAGAAACAAAGCATCTTTTTCAAAAAGAATTTTCGAGTTTTGCCTGCAAAGGGTTTATTAATATTTTAATTTAAGAAAGCGGTCGTTTTAAGGATTTTTTTCTAACCCGGATTATTCATAAAGGAAATAATTTATGAATAGTTCAGGCTAAAAAACTTGCACAGATCTCCCAAATAAGTGATCAAATCAAACAAGAGTTTGTGTCGCCTCATCCACCAAATAAACAATCGATTTATAGCTGATCCCGCTATGTTTGGTCATACCAATCTCGCATGTCCGGCTGGTGCTGAATCCTTCTTCCAAATCGGAGGGAAGCTGTTGCCGAAGGGGGCGTAAAGCGGCTGCATTCAGTTCGGGATGTGTAAAACCACGGTCGCCGGCCCATCCGCAGCAGCCAACTTCATCCGGTTCAATGACTTCGGCAGCACACATCTCCGCCAGCTGCCTGAGTTGAGGCCCCAATTCCATTTTGGTGCTGCTGCAGGTGGTGTGAATGGCTACTTTCTCCCGAACCAGCTCGAACTTCAGACGGGAGGGGAAAAATTTCAAAATAAACTCCACAGGTTCATATAGATCAAGTCGGGATGATAAGGTCTCTTTCATCCGCAAAAGACAGGGGCTCATATCACAGTAAACGGGAAACCGACCATTGTCAGAAGCTTTCAGAAGAGCCTGATCGAGCTCTTTGGCCTTTTGTGCTCCCTGGGCTTTGAAACCTTTGCTGTCGAAAGCCATACCACAGCACAGATTGTTCACATCTTCGGGATAAACCACCTGAAATCCGGCTTTCTTTAACAACTGCTCTGTCTTTTCAACCACAGCCATTTCGGCTCCATAATCGACCGATCTCCCCATGGTCCGGTTGATACATGTGGGAAAGTAAACCACGGTATTATCTGCATCGGTTATTTCTTTGACACCAGGCTTCAGGGATGGAGCCCCATGAGGCATATAAGGATTCCAAAGCGGAATCCGCCGTCCGGAAATTTTAAACAGCATAGCTGAAGCAACTGACATGATCCGGTTGCCCAATAATTTCTGGAAACCTCCCACAAGTGAAAGGGTTCCCCGGGTAAATAAGGTCACTCCGCCCATATGCGCAGCCACCCACCAGGCAATCTTATGGCCAAATGCCGAGTGCGCATTGAAACGAAGGTCTTTCACCAGTTTGCCGGTGTTGATGTCTACAGGGCAAGCCAGTTCACAAAGCCCGTCGGTGGCACAAGTGGCATCGGCATGATAGTCATATCCCTTTTTCAACCGGGCCAGTTTCCTATACCCGTCCTTCCGGAGCGACAGCCGTTCCATCTCCCGGTAAACAACGATTCTCTGCCGGGGGGTCAGGGTAAGGTCCCGTGAAGGACAGTTGACCTCACAAAAGCCACACTCGATACAGGTATCGATCATTTCATGGGCGGGGGGAAGAGGTTTGAGATTCTTCAGATGAAGTTCCGGATCATCATTGATCAAAACGCCCGGATTCAACAATCCACCTGGATCAAATATTTGCTTGATCTCCTGCATAATTTCATATATCTCATCACCCCATTCTGTGCGGACAAAAGGAGCCATGTTACGACCAGTGCCGTGTTCAGCTTTCAGACTTCCGTCATAACGGGCGGTGACCAATACCACGAGTTCATCCATAAACCGCCGGTATTTCTCAACCCCTTGTGGATCGTTAAAATCGGGCATGATGACAAAGTGAATATTCCCGTCAAGCAAGTGACCCCAAATGACAAAGCCCTCATAATTATATCTTTCAATCAAGGCTTTCAGATCTACCAGGGCATCTCCAAGAACATCAGCCCTGAAAGCCAGGTCTTCGATTATGCAGGCTGTGCCGGTGGGACGGGCAGCAGCCGCAGAAGTAAACAACCCTTTCCGGACACGCCATAAACGGTTATACTCCACCGGGTCGCGCGTAAATTTTACCGGATAGAGGGTTGAGAAGGAGGCCAGTTTTTCTTCAATTTCATGCATCCGGGCCCGGAGGTTTTCTTCATCATCCGCAGAGGTATCGATCAGCAAAGCCACGGCATCATCATCTAACTCCTGAAGGACCGGAGGCATACCCTTTTGATCCTGTACTGACCGCAAAGCATTCCGGTCCATTAATTCAGCCGCGCTTACATGACAGGAACGGAGAGGAACGATGGCCTCACAAGCCGACCGAAGATCTTTAAAATAGACCATTGAAGCGGCTTTTAGCCGCCATTCGGGAACCGTCTCAAAAGTCACTTCGGAAATAAAGGCGAGGGTACCTTCCGATCCCACCATCAGGTGTTCAGCAATATCAAAAGGATCTTCAAAATCGACAAGGGCATTTACCCCGTAACCACAGGTGTTTTTAAGTTCATATTTATGACGGATCTTCTCCCGTATTTCCGGAGAGGCTTTAACCCGGCTGCCCAACTCTTTGACCCTGGCCATCCATTGGGGATGCTCCCTGGCAAATTGGTTCCTGGAATCTTCACTTCGGGTATCAAGAATACTCCCGTCGGCCATGACCAGGCGCATCCCCCTTATGGTATTGTAGCTGTTGTAACGAATCCCATAACTGGAACCACTGGCATTGTTGGCAACAATACCCCCAATTCGGGCCGAATTGACGGAAGCAGGACTGGGACCGAGCTTACGACCATATGAGGCGAGTCGCGCATTAGCTAATCCGCCGGTAATGCCACACTGGAAAGTAGCTTCGCGGGCATCAGGAGAAAAACGGTATCCCGAAAAACCGCTGCCGGTCTCGATCAACAGCGATTCGGTAATGGTCTGTCCGCTCAGACTCGTCCCTCCGGCCTTAAAGGTAAAACTCACGTTAAAGAGGTTACAGGCCTGAACAACCTGCACCAATTCCTGTTCATCTTCAACCTTTACCACCATCTGTGGCACCAACCGGTAAAATCCGGCATCAGTCCCTTTGGCAAGTGTATATAAAGGATCTGTAAAAATACGTCTGTGCGAAACCACTTTCAGAAGAGCTTTCCTAAAGGCAGAAGAATTTACCGGCCGACCATCCATGATACAATATTTTAAGTTGTTCCTTACAAACAATAGATCGTTAGATCTTTAGATAGTAAGATTTAAGAAGAGTCATATAATACTGAAAATCTGCATTTTAACAAAAAACCATTGAAATATAAACAATTGAATCAAAGTTTCTTGTAAAAGTTTAACGGAACATGGCATTATTGTGATGAACGAAAAAATACTAACTGGCCATTCACTCTCTGCAAAGAATTTAATCCGCTGCCGTCACAACCATGACCTGAACGGTATCTTTTTTCCCTTTCCACTTTCCTGTGATCATTCCTTCACCTTTTCCGGAGGCAACAAACTCCCCCCTGTCATTAATCGTTCCGATATCACCATCAACGCTGTAAGTAACACCCGGAGCATCAAGATAGCTGACCACATCGCCATACTTATCGAAGGTACTTGCTTTGACTGTTATCTTTTGCCCGGCGGGGACGGTCAAATGGTCTGCATTTAATTTAAAATCCACAGCTTCACCCTGTGGTGCCGCTGAAGCAAAAAACAATGCATTGGCAACTTTCCGTTCCGCACCGTCGGATGGCGAGTTCAGGATACTGTCGCGAACCATCATGGTTGAAGAACCTCCCCCATCTAGATTTATAGCCCACCAGGCACCGGACAGCTTCATAATTTCTGCCAGTTGGCTGGTAGTTACCCCGATCGACACAGGCTCATCGCGACCATCCACCACCGTAAGTATCACCTTCGACTTGTCCCGCGAGAATCCGGCACCGGTGCGGGGATGCAATTCAGCCCAGTTGTTATCAACAACTTTACCACTGTCCAGCATGATCCGATCGCCTCCAACCATTTCCTCCAAAGCGGGATTAACAGAATCCACGGAGGCCATTGAAACATTGAATTCTATTTCCAACTCATCGTTTTCCTCTAAATAACGCAGTAATTCAGCAGAAGTTCCATGACCCGATAACACGGCTTTCCCTGGTGATAGTGCGGCCTTATCCGAATGCTCCCGGATTTTTTTAACAGTGCAAGTAAGGGGCTGGTTAACTTTCCAATCTCCTTCACTCAGTTCCACAACCACTTCAATTCCGGGTTCATCGGCACTGGTTGTTGACCCATAATATTGATTAAAGAAAATCAGCTGATCGTCTTCCCGGTTAGTATTAACCCCGTCCAAAGACATTGTTTCCTCACCAATCGTAACCGAACCCTCAAAAGACATCCTATCAAGAAACGGTTGTTTCTTCCCATCAAAGGCCATAAGAGGACGCTCAGGATCAGGCTCTTTAGCCACCTGTCCCTTCAGGATCTGACCATTCACCGGATGTCCGGTCCCGGTAAAAAAATCAGCATTAACTCCCCCCAGCACCTCATGCTCTTCAGATGATTTTCGCCGGGCCATCCCGGATGATGGTTCAAAGCCCCCCAGGGAGTCATGACTCAAAACAGACATGACGTCAACATAAGGATTTGAAACATCAATTTCCAAAACCGACACAACCAGTGGGATGCCGGGGAGCCGGTATTGTGTAGCCATAGTCCCAAGACCAACATCATGCCTGGGGACGATGGTATCCACCTTGTATTTCTCCCCCTGGATCAATAAGCTGTCCTGAGCACTTATCAAGGCAGTGAAAAGGAAACTGTAAAACAGAATAAAAACACTCCTCATTGCTTAAAATTTAAATTGAAGAATTTCCGGTAACCCGAAACAATATCCATGCAAAGTTATAACACTTATTACAAATTTCATCGTTTCTAAAACCCGATATCTGATACTTATGCATCATCAATGGATCGATAGATGATTAGTACCTGTCTATAAACTAAGCAAAGTTTATTTCTGGTGATGTGTCTGTTCAGAAAGTGCCAAATGCAAAGCCTGCCCCAACCCTTCGGGAAAGCAAATGGCACTTTATGGACAGACTATTTGCCATACACGGCACACCGATAAAAGGTGCCCCATAAGGAGGGCACTTTTTTTTTGCTGAAGACATTAAATTTAATTAATCATTATATCATTAGAGGTTAAACGGGAGTCGTAAATCAATAAATTTGAATTGCATAATTACAGCTCATTTTGAAATAAACGTTCATATTATTTTCTTTGCACCGGCAAAAAACAATATAACCTGTTTCAATACTCCGTTAATCTTTTTCAGGTAATTGATAATAAGATGTTTGCATAGCAGCACGGGTTCGGCGCAACTCTTTGTGAATAAAAACTTTGCATCCCTGCGTTTAGGCTTTTTTTAAGTGCTTGTTCTTCAATTGCTTAGACCTGAAGAGATGCTTGTGTTAAAACACAGATTACCAGCAACATATGAATCATCTTAGATCTTAAATCTAAAAATCTAACGATCTATTGATATTTGTTTCCCGCAAAATAAAAACTTAAACCCAAATTTGAAATGAAACCAACCCTTTGCAGAATTATTTTTATTTCATTGTTAGCTTTTCCAACCTTTAACCTCACTGCCACACCCCGCCCACCCCACCCCAAACAAACGATAAGGGGCCAGGTTGTCGACGTTCAAACCCAAACCCCGATTCCCGGGGTCAATGTCGTGATTCTGGATAGTGATCCGCCCGTAGGAACTTCCACGGATGAAAACGGGTATTTCGAACTCCGGGACATCCCGGTCGGCCGGGTAAGTCTGAAATTCAGCTACGTTGGGTATAACACTGAAATAATAAAAAACACCAAACTACAATCGGGTAAAGAATTGGTGCTCAACATAGAAATGAAGGAGAAGGTTCTGGAAGGCGAAGAGGTCACCATAACCGGGGATTTTGATAAAGATCAGCCGGCAAACAAAATGGCCAAAGTCAGCGCCCGGAGTTTTACCATCGAAGAAACCAACAAATATGCCGGGAGTCTCAATGATGTCGCCCGGATGGCATCCAATTTTGCAGGGGTCATGAGCAATGATGATTCCAGAAACGATATCATCATCCGGGGCAACAGTCCCACAGGTCTTTTATGGCGCCTCGAAGGGATGGACATCCCCAATCCCAACCATTTCGGAGCTACGGGGACAACAGGCGGGCCGGTAAGCATGCTCAACAACAATGTTCTTTCCAATTCGGACTTCATGACAGGGGCTTTTCCCGCCGAATATGGAAATGCCACAGCAGGTGTATTCGACTTGAAAATGCGGCCGGGAAACCGCAGCAAACACGAATTTCTGGGCCAAATCGGGTTCAACGGCTTTGAAATTGGTGCAGAAGGCCCCTTTAGTGAAAACAGCAATGCTTCATTTCTGGCCAATTACCGGTATTCCACCCTGGGCGTATTTGATGAACTGGGTATGGATTTCGGATCATCCGCCATTCCTTACTACCAGGATTTGAACTTCAAAGTCAACATCCCTTCCTCCCCGGCAGGTCATATCAGCATCTTCGGATTGGGCGGATTGAGCGATATTGAAATATGGGACAGCAGAAACGATGACGCATCTGATGAAAATGAAATGTACGGGCCATCCGGTTATGACATTACCAACAGTGTTGATATGGGCCTGGCCGGCATCACTTCAACAAAAATTATCAACGAAGCCACTTACCTGAAAACAACTCTGGGCATAAGCAGACATGACAATATGGTTAAAACCGACTCCATATCCGAAAACGGGGAACAAAAATATCCAAGTTATCGAAGCAATTTTACAGAAACAAAATTTTATGCATCCTCGCATCTGAACAAGAAATTAAACCAACACCACCTCTTCAAAACGGGGATCGATTTCACCAGAATTGGATACAACTACAAAGACAGCACTTACCGGGCCCACCGGAATGAAATGGAAGCAATCACCACCAGCTCAGGAAACACAGGCCTGTGGCAGCCATGGCTCCAATGGGAATACCGCATTACTGATGACATTGAACTAACCTCGGGCCTCCACGTTTCTCACTTCCGGTTGAACAAGGAGACAATGATTGAACCACGGGCGGGAATCGAATGGAATTTTCGCCCCGGCCAATCTCTTTCTCTCGGATACGGCCTGCACAGCCAGACAGCCCCCCTCCAGACATACTTCGAACGGGTCAACCAAAATGAAAACGACTATTCAGTGCCCAACACCGATTTATCACTGACCAAAAGCCGGCATCTGGTCATGAGCTACGACCGATATCTTGGACAAAAAACCCGGTTAAAACTCGAATCATATTATCAGCATTTATTCGATGTCCCGGTAGACAAAACAGGAGAAACACCCTATTCCATGCTTAATGAAGGGGCCAACTTCTGGATCAGTACACCCGATTACCTGGAAGCTTCCGGAACAGGCTGGAACTATGGCATAGAAATGACCCTTGAGCGATTCCTTCATAAAGGGTTTTATTACCTTGCCACCGGCTCCCTCTTTGAATCTAAGTATAAAGATGCCTCCGGCAAAGTATTCGATACCGCCTTCAACAACAACTTTGTCTGCAACCTCCTGGCCGGAAAGGAATTTCAAATCGGCAACCCCGAAGGATCAAAAAGAAAATACCTGGACATTAACACCAGGGTCACATGGGCGGGGGGAAAACGCAGAACACCAATGGAACCGGTCCTGGATGAAGAAACTGAAAAATACAAAAAGCGCCTGGACTATGACAACATGTTTGCCATCAGGCTCAAAGACTATTTCAAAACGGACCTTTACTGCAGCTTCCGGATAGAAGGGAAAAACGTAACCCAGGAATGGGGAATTGAAATCACCAATTTCTTCGATCACAAAAACATTTTCGATGAAGACTTTAACGAAAATACCGGGGAGCTTGAATATACCTACCAGCAAGGCAGGCTGATCATTCCGCAATACCGGATCATATTTTGATTTCAGGAACTCTGAAATGCCAATGCAAGCGTGCAATGGGTTTTCAGAAAATCTGGCGAAGCCTTACAGCTGTGAAACAGGTTTTCAGAAATGCTGATAAGTTGATGCGCACATGCAACGGGTTTTCAGAAATACTGACAATGCCAAACAGTCGTGCAATATGGTTTCAGGCATACTGAAATGCCCAAACACGCATGCAGCATGATTTAAGAAACGCAATGATAACCGGGCAGCCAGGATCAAAAAAACCGCCCAAGCCAGCAACCTCACTGACTTGAACGGTTATTATATGGTCATTAAACCAGCTTCTTCTTACCTGGCCCACCAGAGTTTGGTGTCCTGATAATCGGGCCCCTGTCGATCAATAGCCTCCTGGAGGTTATCCGCATTCCGGGAATAGGCATTGGAACCATAGCGCATGCGTTGAGGATATTCACCAGAGATGTCGCCATATCCGTAAATATCGCGATCGTCTACACCGTTGGCCAGCTCTTCCGGATATCCGGTATCCCGGACGACCGCCCAGGCATGAAACCCTTCTGTGTAATAGGCCAGCCACCGCTGAGTGGCAATTTTTTCCATGTCATTGGTGCCATCAAGTACAGCCATGGATGAATTGGCCATAAAATCGTCAATTTCGGTTTCTTCTACATTCCAAAGACGCATAATATGACGCAGTCCGTCCCGGTACAATTCATTGGCATCTCCATTTCCAATTCCTTTTGCTGCGGCCTCGGCCTGCAAGAAGTAAGCTTCTGCAGTGGGCACGACAATTTCCGGAGCAATGGGTTCTCCTTCGCCTTTGGCCTGGATGATATACTGTGCCGGGCGGCTAAAAAGAGAGTAACGGGTATATTGCATCATCTCCCCTCTTAAGCGAACAGGCTGACCTACATAATAGGTGTCTTCATCCATTGTCACAACGGTGGAACCATCCTCTTCTTCGGTTGTTGTATACTGAGCTCCTGCATCATCCAGGGCTGAAAGGATGAAATCTTTCCGTTTTTGATAAACAGCCTCGTCCTCCCCTTCGGGATAGGGAATTGTAACCTCACCTCCTTCAGAAGGTTGGGCATATTTAGAAAGCCTGGGATCGTCATAATCCTGCAAATTGTTTATGACAAAATTACTAACGGTCCATGTACCACCACTTGGGAAGTTATACCATACATCTCCATAGGAAGCACTGTTCCACTGGCTGATTTCATTATCTTTCGGCAGCAGGGCATTGTCCTCTTCTGCGGAAAGCAGCGGAGCAGAAAGAGCCTCGGAAATGGCTGTTTCGGCAAAACTGGCATTTTCGGCTCCGTGGGCTTTCAATGCCACCCTTAGTTTAACTGTATTGGCCAGCTTTTTCCATTGCTGAAGATCGCCGCCATAAAACAGGTCATTATCTCCCAGGTCTTCTTCGGCTTCCCCTGTACGGGTGGCATCTCCGATCAGTTCTATAGCATGATCGAGGTCTTCAATAATTCCCTGGTAAATATCCCGCTGGGAATCAAACTTAGGAAGCAAAACATCCAGATCACCGGCTTCAGAATAGGGGATATCGCCGAAAGTGTCGGTAAAATATTCGTAATAAATGCTCTTCAGTATCAACGCTGTTGCATAAGACCGGGGATTTTCATTTGCCCCTCCGGGCTCAGTAAGCTGAAGGAAGGTCACAATATTTCCGGTAAAGCCTTCCAACCAGTCCCAGGCAGCGTTGGTATATCCACCATGATAAAGATAGCTTGTTTCACCTGACCACCATGAGTTGGTATGGCCAAAGCAGAAATGCCCTGCAAAACGGTCGGCATGGATCAAATGCGCACGCCAGTAGGGGAAACGGTTGGGCGCCATCAAATTGACCTGGCTTTTGGTGATAAAGTACCGGGCGGATATATCATCTTCATTGATGGCCGATGGATTCTGATTGATCTCGGTAAAATCGTCGGTACACTGCACAAAGAGACCAGCCACCAACAATCCGATCAGAAATTTATATATTTTCATAATTCCTTGTTTTTATTTGTTTAAAACTTCACATTAAGACTGAACCCTAAACTGCGACTTGAGGGCAGCGGGTTGAACAACATTCCCTGAGAGAAGGTACTCGTACTGTAACTCAACTCGGGATCGAAGTTGTCCATTTCTTTATACAGGAATAAAAGATTCCGGCCCACGAGCCCGACCGAGGCAGACTGAATGAAACCATCGCCCAAAAAGCGTCTGGGCACATTCCATGAAAGAGAGGCCTCACGAAGACGGATATTGGTCTGATCGTAAACATATTCCGATGAAATTCCGGCAACCCGGCCCCAGTATTGGTCTGCACGAACGTGTTCATCATTGGTTTCATAAACGCCTTCTTCAACTTCCACAACGCCATCGACAACCACGCCGTCTTCACGATATTTCAATGTTCGGGAGCTGGAGCCATTGGCATCAAGAGAGGAGTCGGTCCCGGAATAGACCTCTCCACCAATGCGTGCATCAATGAGCACATTAAGGGAAAAATCGCCATAAGCAAAATTGTTGGTCCATCCTCCGGTCCAGTCAGGTTGATAGTTCCCTAACAAAACCCTTTCTGAAGTTTCTTTAGGCAGACCTTCATCATCCACAATGATGTCTCCGTCATCGGTACGCTGGTAAGTAGTACCGTAAATTTCGCCAAATCCGCCACCTACAGTCCCCTGAACGATGACGTCTCCATCGTTGGTCACACCAAACTCATAATTGTCTGTTCCTTCGATCAGCTTGTTCAACTGGTTTTCGTTGGTAGAGAAATTCACGCTGGTTTCCCAGGTAAAGAGGCCTCTTTGGAAAGGAGTCCCTCCCAACAGCATCTCAAATCCTTTGTTCTCAATTTCACCCACATTACTCACACGTGATGAATATCCTGTGGAAGCAGAAATCGGAACGGCCATGATCAGATCCGTGGATTTGATGTTGTAGAAACTAAAATCAGTAAAAAGCCTGTTGTTGAAAAAGCGGAATTCACCACCTATTTCAAAAGAAGTCACTTCTTCCGGACGCAGATCGGGATTGTTTTTAGTACCACTGCGACTCATCGTCGTCCGTCCAAGGTAAGAGCCTGAAGCATCATCGATATAGAAGATATCCGAAAGCATATAAGGATCGGTATCGTTACCAACCTGGGCCCAGCTCATTCTTAATTTAGACAAGGTCAGCACATCACTGGGAATATCCAGCAATTCATTAAACAAAACGGAGGTACTGAGCGAGGGATATGAGTATGACCAGTTGTCTTCGGGCAAAGTTGAAGACCAGTCGTTTCTCAATGAAGCATCGAGATAAAACCAGTTGTCATAACCAAAGCTGGCTGTACCATACAGGGAATTGATCTTCTTTTTACTAAGGGGATCATATCCCTGAAAGACTTCACTTGAAATGGATGCCGGAGGTCCCTGTGGAACCCGGAAATCCTCACCATTAATCCGCATATGCCTTCCGGAAGAATACATGTGGTTACCACCAAATGTGGCATTCAGATTGATGTGCTCGGTAATATCCTTATTAAACCTGAAAAGAAAATCGGCATTGGTTTCGCCGTCCTGGTATTGATTGTAGGCAAAGCGGCCGGTATTATAAAACCAGTGTCCGTAAGCTTCGACATTCTCAATGTTCTGTTTCACAAAGTCGGTACCCACGCGGACATGAGCGGTCAACCAGGGGGCAAATTCATATTCGGCTTTAACAAACCCCTGAAAACGATGCCTCCAATCTTCCCGGCGGTCTTCATACATCATCCAGTAGGGGTTGGCCCCAAGGGTGGAGTGAGAAACAGCCTCAAGCGTTTCCGGATCCTGATAGTCCCGGTAATCGTCAATGGCTGCGTTTCTGGGGATATTGTAAACATACGACATAACCCCTTCCGTTCCCAGCTTGGGACGGTTTTCTCCATGTTGCTGGAAATAGGTGGCTTTGGCATCAAGGGTCAGTTTCTCATTGATGGTGGTCATTCCTCTTAAATTGAAGTTGTGCCGGTCGATCCCCGAATTGGGCAGGATGGATTTGGAATGTGTATTGGTATAAGAAAAACGCACATTTTTGTCCTTATCGCCACTTTCAATAGCCAAATTGGTAATATAGGTCTGCCCCGTTTCAAAGAAATTTTCAACATTCCCGGGTTGGGCCGTATAAGGACGTTCCTCACCGGTCCAGTAGAGTTTCTGGGAGCCGTCAAGTTTGGGGCCCCAGTTGGCGCCGGCATCTTTCAGGTCGGCCAGGTTGTCGGGTACATACCCCTGTGTTCCCTGTCCGTATTCATTTTGATAATCGGGCAGAACCATGGGTTCTTCGAAGGTCATATTGGTAGAAACCGTCACACCCAATCCTGCAGCATCAGTTCCACTTTTGGTAGTGATCAGGATCACCCCGTTGGCCGCCCGGCTTCCATACAAAGCAGCGGCGTTCGGCCCCTTCAACACAGAGATGGATTCAATATCATCCGGGTTGATGTCAGAAATACCGGTCCCGTAATCGGTTTTGGAATATGCCCCCACATCATTGGCATTGGCGGTTCCATAGCCCGAATCATCAATGGGGATTCCATCCACCACATACAAAGGTTGGTTGTTTTGTGAAAGGGAATTGTTTCCACGTATGGTCACCCGCGAGCTACCACCCGGTCCGAATGCCCCCTGGGTGATATTCACGCCCGACACCCGTCCGGCCAGCGAGTTCATCACATTGGTTTCTTTGACGCGGGAAACATCTTCGCTTTTCACTTCAGTCATAGTGTAACCGAGGGATTTTTTCTCACGGGAAATACCGAGAGCCGTAACCACCACCTCGTCCACATCAAAAACGGTCGGTTCCAGTTCAACGTCAAATGTTCCGCCATCACCAATTTCAATCTCTTCTTTGGCAAAACCGATGAAAGAAATCTCAATGGTCGCACCTTCCTGAACTTCAAGAGAGTAATTTCCATCCATGTCGGTAATGGTCCCGTTGTTGGTTCCTTTTTCAACCACAGAGGCACCAGGAATGGGTTCTCCCTCAGGAGAGTCAGTCACCGTACCTGAGATCCCAACCTCCTGGGCATAGAGAAATCCTGTGAAAAACAAAAGCATGGCCGTGACCAGCCATTTCTTCATAATTAATCTCTTTTTCATAGATTTAAATTTAAGGGTTAAACACTTTTTTAAATACCCGGTAAATTTTTGTTATTCTCTTGTACAAATTTAACGATTTCGAACATTTAAAGTTCGCACCTTTTTCGCATTTTTTCAAATTTTTTTTATGCTTTTATTACTTTTTTATCGAAGACACTCTTTTTAATAGATTTTCATTAATCATCATATAACTGGATACAAAATTTTTCTACATTAAAAGTGGTTTAAAATATTTTGTGCATTTGGTTTTTTTAAAATGTCTTCACAAAAGTCATTCAATTGATCCTCAATTCATAAAAAATAAGAGCCCATCTTACAACAATAGATCGTTAGATTTTTAGATACCTGCCTAACTGCTTAAGAAGAATTCAATGCATTATCTATATAAATATTCGTTTAACTGACTGGTTACTAATATTAAAAACGGCAGGCAGGTAAGATTTAAGATGCATCATATAACGCTGAAAATCTGCATTTTATCAAAAAGAACAATTGTAATATAAACAATTGAATCAAAGGTTCTTGCAAAAGTTTAACGGACTATTGTTACAATAGATCGTTAGATTATTAGAAATTAGATGTAAGAAAATTCGTATAACACTGATGCACTGTGATTTAATCTGAAAAATGCCGAAATTTCAAACAACTGAATTACAAGGTATTACAAAATTTAACGGACTATTGAGCTTATAAAATTGATTTTAAAAGGTCGAATGCCTGCCTGTCGGCAGACAGGGAACTCGCATGCAAGAACTTATACATCTTCTTATTGTGGCAAACTTTATCATGCGGTTTCATTTCAATAGTTCGGTAGATTTTCAGATTTAAGATGAATGGCAAAACACTGAGAACCTGCATTTTAATATAATCCATCTTTAAACCGTCAATGTCTGATCTTGAGGTGTTTGAATAAGCTTAACTGACTATTGTCAATTTTAACCAAACACAAAAAGGGCCGTTCCAAAAAGGAACGGCCCTCATTATCATCAAAAGAGCACTATAAATATTTACAGACCCATCTTATTCAGATTCCCACCCGGGATTTTGCTCCAGGGTGTAACCATTGTCTTTGTAAAGCGACAACTGCTCAAGTGGAATTGGATCGAGATATACCCGGTCATCGGTGAATGTCCGGTGCGTTCCTTCTTCGTGTGCAGGCACGATGTACCCTTCATCGGCTCCGTCTTCAATATAGACATTTTTCATATCCGGGAAATCGTCAGCATGAATATACGCCCCGCGGTTGATGTCCTCATTATCCCTGGTGTCAGTATACTCGAGCTTTTCCCAACGCTTAAGATCCCCCAGGCGGAAGCCTTCGAAAACCAATTCAATTCTCCGCTCACGACGGATCTCCCAAATCATGGCCGGCACATCCGGATCCCTTTCAGGATCATCGTAAGTGGTTCCCTCTACTGCCGGTTGATCTCCAACAATTTCAAGCGGAGGCAATGGGTCATCCCCTCTCTGACGGAGTTGATTGATGGATTTGTCCAGATCGGCCTGGGTCATTTCGCCCAGTTCAGCACAAGCTTCTGCATAATTGACCAGAACCTCACCATAACGGATGACAGGAGCATCTGTAGGATTATTGGCACCATCACCAATATTTTCATCCATAATATCCTCATTCAGGAATTTATGGCTCGCGTAGCCTGTGGTGGAATAATTGCTAACAATCCCGTTAATCCTGAGTTCATCGCTTACAAAAGTACCATAAATACGGGGATCACGATTGGCCATCACATTCTCAATACCATCATCTCCCTGATATTCTGATGACAATTGAATGGGCAATCCATCCGAACAAAGATAAGTTTCCATCAGGTCTTTAGATGCACCCGTCTGGGCCTCCTTATTTTGATATGACATCAAGCTGTGTGTCAATTCTCCATCCTCATAATGACGATACAAGATCATCTCAGAGTTTCCTGAAAGATCGAGGCTGTTGAACATACTCCGGTAATCATCTTCTACTGCGTATCCATAGTTTTCAATAACCTGGTTTGCTGCCCATTTTGCTTTTTCCAGCAATTCCTGAGAATCGGAATTCGGCACGTCATGGTATTTCTGCCACGTTCCTTCCCACAGCATGATACGTGACATAAAAGCAAGCACAACGGGCTTATTAACAACCAGGCCTGATGTCCCTGCATCGTCTTGTACATGTTCGGCAGCAAATTCGAAATCCTCGAGTACATTTTGCATCACCTCTGTTCTGGGGTCACGGGGTTTATACAAATAATCCTTGTCCTCGGTTTCAGCCACATGGTCAAACCAGGGTACATCACCAAATCGCTGCACAAGGCTGGCATATTCCAACCCCCGGAAAAAACGGGCCACACCTTTCCAGTGATTTGTGGCCTCTTCGCTCATTGGGATCTCATCGATTCGTTCAAGCATCAGATTGGCTTTACGCACATAAGAAAAGCTCCAGCCTCCTCCGGATGTGGGAACATTCTTGGTCCACGGAGTAGGAGTGGTGGGTGCAAAATCATCGTTCAGGCTCTGACCGGTAAAATAATCTCCCCATGTCCAGCCGGATCCATATCCGTCGAAAAAGTGTGCGTAAAAACCATATGAAAAGGTCTCCACATTTGCTTCACTGGTCCAGTAGTTCCCATCGGTCATCTGGTCGATGGGTTGTTTGTCCAGAAAGTCGTCTTCACAGCTCATCAAAGCAATAAAAGCTGCAAAAATCAACGATATTTTTAAATATTTCATATCCATTTTCATTTAAAATTTTACAATGTCATTTGAAGGCCGACAGAAACAGTCCGCTTGAAAGGATAAGAACGTCCGTAGGTAAACCAGTTACCACCGGATCTTTCTCCTGTTTCGGGATCCATTGGCATTTTCATATTGTCAAATTCGAAGAGATTTTCGCCACTGAAATAGATCCTCAGTTTTTCAATACCGGCACGACCGGTCAGATGATTGGGAAGTGTGTAACCAAAGGTCAGGTTTTTAAGCCTCAAATAAGACATATCGGACAAATATCTGGTCTGTCTGAGGAAGTTTCTTCCGCTGCTAATCCAGGCATGGTTGGTAGGTCTGGGATATAAGGCATCTGTATTCTCAGGGGTCCAGTAATCTTCCTGATGCTCATACCAGGCATCTCCGGATCCGGGGATAGCGATAGGACCGGTGGCCCAGAAATCTCTTTTTCCAACGCCCTGGAAGAACGCATTCATATCGAAACCTCTGAAACTACCACCGAGACGGAAGCTATACTGATAACGGGGTGTTTCATTCCCGATGCGTTTCAGGTCACCATGGTCCTCCACGGTATTATCGCCATAAGTAATCTCTCCATCTCCATTAAGGTCTTTATACTTGACATCACCGGGTCCATAGTAGAACCATCCTGATTCAAATACATCCTGAGAAGGAATTCCTTCTTGCATTTGATAGGTGCCATCATCTTCCCGGGCAATATCCCCGTTGGCATCTGTGACGAAATCATCTTCAGTGAAGAGCCGGTCGGTTTCATAACCCCATATTTCTCCAATCTCTTTACCTTCATAATAACCATAGATGTTTTCGTCGTCGCTGGCAAACTTGGTGATCTTTTCCTGGAAATCCCAGAGAGAAGCTTCGGCATTAATTGTAAGGCCACTGGCAAACTGATGACGCCAGTCAACAGTAATTTCCCAACCGGTGGTTTGCACTTCACCAAAGTTTTGTTGCGGTGCAGAGGCCCCGAAAGAACTGGGGAGGGTTTCACCACTGGAAACCATATCGCTCGTTGTACGTTGATACCAGTCGAATACCACGCCAAATGAATTATCAAAAAAGCGGGCATCGAATCCCAGGTCAACGGTTGTCACAGTTTCCCATGTCAAAGAAGCCGGAACAACACGGGGGGTACCAAGTGTCAGCATATTTTGACTACCCATCAACCAGTTTGAATCGTAAGTACTCATGGTCGGCACAAAGGTATTGGGTCCCACATCGTGGTTACCTACAGATCCCCATGATCCTCTGAACTTCAATGAGGAAAGATACGGCTGAACAAACGCCATCCAGGGCTCTTCAGTAATCCGGTATCCGGCAGAAAATGAGGGAAAGAAACCCCACTGGTCTGCTTCAGGGAAACGGGATGAACCGTCATAACGACCGTTAAACTCCAAAAGGTAGCGATCTTTAAATGAATAGTTCAGACGGCCAAAAAAGCCCATGGTGGACCAATGAGCCCGGGAACCGTTCACATATTGATCACCGGTTGCCAGTCGAAGCTCAGGCTTATCACGGTCGATTAAAGAACGACGTTCGGAGTCATGGTACCAGTACTCAAACGATTCTACGTCAGTACCACTCATCAATTTCAAGGAATGGTCCCCAAAGCGATTTTCATAAGTAGAATAGGCTTTAAAGGTACTGGTTTCATCCCAGTCAGATATATATTCCACCATATCGTGCCCACTGCTGGTATAACTTCCATATGCAGCCTCCATGTCATCCCCACTTACAAACCAGTGGTTGATGCCTTCGACCCATCCTCCCGGACGGTGTGTATGGTCGTTATTTTCCGTATAAGTATAATCAATATCCAGGTTCCAGCCTTCCGCAAGATTCACGGTTGATCCGAGATTCACACGTTGCATGGTTTCTTTCTCTTCAACCATGCGGGCCTGCTCTACCTCAGTTATAGCGCCACGGAAAGGTTTCCCTTCATAGGTTCCATAGGGATACGTTTTTGGCCAACGAAGAAGGTAATACCAGGGGTCGTAAGTAGTTCCGCCAAATGAATAGGGTGATTGATTATTCGATTTGGAAAACATTGCCCTTCCTCTCAAAGTTAACCAATCCGTTACCTGTGATCTGAGATTCATTGTGGCATTGTAACGCTTAAATTGATCAGTACTGGGCTTCAAAGCACCTTCCTGGTCCACATACCCGAACGAAAGATTGTACGAAGTCTTTTCACTTCCACCGGTCACGTTCACATTATGCTTTTGCTGAGGGGCCCAATCGCGAAGAAACATCTCCTTGGCATCCCAGGGACGGTAGTAAAACCACCGGCCATCGCGGTATTCAAAGTCACGTCCAAGTTCCATTTCAGGTCCGAGGTCCTGATCGCCATACTGCTGACGCCAGTCTTTCATTTTTTGAATGCCTTCTTCATCATAATACATGTTGAGAAGCCCAACCACATCAGTGTTAGGATCAACCCGGCGACCGGAAGCAAGTTGCATTTCAGCTCCTTCAACAGCACCTGCAATATCAGGAACCTCGGTCGGGGTATTCCATGAAAAGTTGTTGCTGTAATTGACACGTGTTTCCGCATTATAATCCCCGGATTTGGTTTCAATCAAGATCACACCCCAGGCACCACGAGCCCCATAAATGGAAGCAGAAGCTGCATCCTTCAGTACGGATATCTCTTTGATGTCATCGGGGTTGATCATTTGAAGGCTTGAAACCTCAACATTATCTACAAGTATAAGGGGATTAGCCTCTGTGTTCAGAGAACCATTCATGCCCCGCAGATTCAGGGTGGCATCCTGCCCAAGTTCTCCAGTAGCGCTGGTTACGGTAAGACCTGCCGAAACTCCCTGAAGACCTTTACCTACATCTGTGATAGGCCGATTTTCAAGAGATTGCTCAACATTAATGTTGGAAACCGAACCAGTCAGGTTCTTTTTCTGCTGAGAGCCATAACCTACAACCACAACATCGTCAAGCTCAATGTCACTTGGTATAAGCTCAATGTCATAAGATTCTCCTGCCTCAGCTTCAATGATTTGCTCATCAAAACCAATAAAGGAAAACTTAACCTGGGCACTTTCCCGGGGAAGGTCAAGTTCAAACTCACCGTCCACATTGGTTATAGTACCTGTATTGGCATCAACAACCATTACGTTGACACCGGGTAAAGGCTCACCTTCATCGGCATCCAGGACTGTACCCGTAATACTTTGCCCAATTGCATGACTGGTCAGTATGCAAAAAAGGGCCAAAAGAAACGAGATTCTTTTTGTCATCATAGCACTTAATTTAGCTGGTTTAAGAAAAATAATTACTTCTCTCATATATTCATATTTAATTCAGGGGATGTTTAATTTGAAGGACTTTCCCTTCCATGAGGGTCATCCATACCCGGTTATTGTCATCAATAACCAACTTGTTGACCGACGAATTGCCGGGTTTGTATTTCCAGAGGATTTCCTCACCATTGGGAGAAACAGCGACCACAAGGCCGTTTTTGGTGGCACCTACCACCATGTCATCATTGGCTGCAATGGGACAAGGGTTGTGATCGTAATCGATGCCCGCATCAATGGTCCATAAAGTTTTGGGATTTGAAGTCTTCGATGAAACGGAAATAATGTAATCGTTCATCAATTTGGCATAGACCTGGGATCCATCCGGGCTGATCCCCATGGATTCCCGGACCTGATGCTTGTCGGTGCGCCATACCTCGTCTCCTGTAGACAAATCCAGGGCAGTCATGAAACGGTCGGGAGCCACCAAAAATACTTTTTCGTTGCCAATAGCCGGAGCAATGTTGCCGGGTGAGTATAGCTGAACTTCGCTCCCGTTGTCCCACTTCCAGTTCAATTCACCGGTTTCTTTGTCTACATTATAAAGATGGGTATCCCAGGCACCGAAAATCACTCCATCCTGGCCAAGGGTGGGACGGCCCTGTACAAGCCCGTCAATTTCGTCGAACGACCAGATGACATCACCGTCAGTCATATCTATCTTCATGAAAGCGCTCTGACCACCACCGATATAAAGGTTGTCATCTTCAACAATCCCTTCGGCCAGGACAGGTGTGCCAGCTTCTGCACGCCAAAGCTCTTTGCCATCCGAAACATTCAGTCCAACGATATCGCCTCCAACGGTGCCAAAGGCAACCACTTCCCCGTTGGTTACAGGTGTTGAAAAAACCGAACCCTCATATTCCTGTTCCCAAAGAACGTCGCCTTCCGGAACGGAAACGCCTTTGACCATGCCCAGGGAATTGCCGTAAATCATCAATGAGTCGCCTGCCGGACAGGGACCGGTAAAAATGGAAGCGGTATCGGTGTAATCAAATAAAATCCTGGTATCGGGGAATTCATCATTCACCGAGTAGTCGGGACGGGGGGAAACATCTATGTGATCAAGCGTATCAGGAGAGGTCAGATCAAGGTCAAAACGTTTTTCAGCGGGTTCATTTACTTCTTTTTCCCTGATAAAAGCGCTGTCATTGCGCAAGGTTACAAGTGTATAACCCGGTTTTTCCGAATCGTTCACTACAATGGAACGCCCCATCACTCCGGGAATTCCATCGAAATTAAGAAGATTAAGGCGGTGCCCGTGGCCACAAAAAGCCATCAGGCAATCGTAATCATGAAGAATTTCGGTTACATCCGTCCAGTTATCCAGACCCTCAGCGAGCGGATAATGGGCCATCGATATCAGTTTCTGGTCCGGCTCTTTTCTTTTTTCAAGCTGGCGACGAAGCCACTGGAGATCTTCCTGCTTGACGTGCCCATCACCCATTTTCATATAAGGACCTGTGTTAAATCCAACAAAAAGATAATCGCCCTCCGAAAAAATAAAGCGGTCGTCGCCCCAGAGCTCATTAAACCTCAGCCCGGCCGACTCTGACCAGTTGGTCTCATGATTTCCGGGAACAGCATAATACGAAACATCCAGTTGATCCAGGACATCTTTGGCAGCCTCCAGTTCTGCATTCGAGCCGGTGTTGGTCAAATCGCCGGTAACCACAACAAAATCCACATTCCGGGAGTTGATGTCCTGAACTACTGTCTGAAGATCTTCTTCAGATTGTGAATCAGGATCGACATGTGTGTCTGTAAGATGGGCGAAGGTAATCCCTTCATCCCCGGAACTACATCCAGTCACCACCCCAATGATTAATAAACAAACAAAAAAACTTCGCATCATTTTTTTAATATTTTTGGTGTAAATCAAAAAAAACACCGGACTAAAAAATTTCGTAATATGTATGTCTTTCCTGCTTCATCTAGCATTTGTCAACTATTCCAAATATGGATTTTAAAGATTCCGACATTTCATAATACAACATCTACTTATATTTTTGTATTACATCTTACCCAGTCCAAAATTAAAGTTAAATTTTCAAAATACAAACAGAATTGCATTAGTTTTTTGTTACAAATTGGTTTTTTAATACTATGTAACATGTATTACATCTTAAAATACACATATTAATTTGTTTACCAGGCTATTAAAAAATGTCTCTTAAAACCAGGAAAACATTTTTTTTACCGGGTATTAATAATTTTTCAAAGAAAGTTGAAGGAATTTTCCCTTAGCCGAATGAAAATCCGGACAAGGGAAAAGAATTGAAAACGAAAAAGATCGTTTTTTACGGTTTAAACCAAAAGGCATTTAACAACAATAAATCGTTAAATTTCAGAAAATCCTTGTTATGCGGATAACCTGTGATTTAACATGAAAAACCAATTTCGATGCACCTCATTACAGGCGAAATAGTCAGGTCCAATGGATCGTTAGATTTTTAGATACCTGCCTAACTGCTTAAGAAGAATTCAATGCATTATCCATATAAATATTCGTTTAACTGACTGGTTACTAATATTAAAAACGGCAGGCAGGTAAGATTTAAGATGAATCATATAATACTGAAAATATGCATTTTAACAAAAAACCATTGAAATATAAACAATTGAATCAAAGGTTCTTGTAAAAGTTTAACGGACTATTGCAGGTCAAAACAGAAATAAAATTTATTTTTCACCCAAAGGCACCACACCAATGCCTGGCCGCCTGGGCAAAACCACACGACCATCGACAACTTTGAGCCCGTCAAAAACATCATTATCAATCAGCAGGTTTCCGTCCAGGTCGGCCCAATCGGCCATAGGCGACAATTGGGCTGCAGCCGTAACCGCACAGGATGTTTCGGTCATACAACCAAACATCACCTTCATGCCCAGTCCGCGAGCCGTAGTGGCCATCTTGTGCGCAGCACGCATGCCGCCACACTTCATCAGCTTGATGTTCACTCCACTGTATATACCAAAAGTCTTTTTTACATCTCCCACAGTCTGAAGGGCCTCATCTGCAATCACGGGCAGGGGACTGTTATCTGTAAGCCAGGCGATATCATCAACATTCTCTTTGGGCAAGGGTTGTTCCACGAAAACAACTCCCTGTTCATTCAGCCAATGAATCATGTCAAGAGCCTTTTCCCGGTCCTTCCAACCCTGGTTGACATCCACACACAAGGGTTTATCGGTGACTTCGCGAATGGTCCGGATCATCTGGCGGTCGGAGTCCCGCCCGAGCTTCACTTTTAGAATATTATAGGGGTCTGCATCCCGCGTTTTTTCCCGCACCACATCCGGTTCATCAATGCCTATGGTAAATGATGTATCGGGAGTATCAGCAGGATTGAATCCCCAAATCCGGTACCAGGACTCATCCATGATCTTCCCGAGAAGATCGTGAAGCGCGATATCCACAGAAGCCTTGGCAGCATAGTTGTTAGAATCGACAGAATCTACATAATCCAGAATATCTTCAGCCAGAAAAGGATCATTGAACCGGGAAAGGTCAACTTTGGACAGGAACTTCGAAACCGTATCATGGTCCTCTCCAAGGTAAGGAGGCATTGAAGCTTCACCATAACCCACGATCCCGTCATATTCGATCTCTGTAAGCATAACGGGCGTTGTGGATCGACTACTGGAAGCGAGCGTAAAAACGTGCTTCATCTCCAACTCATAAGGCCTGTAGGTCAATTTCATTTTGCCTGCTCCTTTATTACCGGCTTTGGTTTTCAGAGGCTGTCCATTACTTTTTCCTGAAGTGACCAAAGCGCCTCCTGCGATAAGTCCAGCCGTCTTTAAAAAATCCCTTCTGTTTTTGTAGATATGCATAAGTCCGGATTTAATGATTGTTAATACCATGGATGTTCCAGCAAGGGAATAATCCCGGGGGTTCCTTCATGGTCAGATACTCGCCGGGCCTGCACCAGGGTTTCATCCCGGTACCGGCTGTATCGATTGCTGGTGCTGTCCAGACTGTTGACTTTAACGCGCCCGGCAGCATGTATAAATTCTCCATTTGAAAGATATATGCCCACATGGGTAATTCGTTCGCTCCCCTTTCGCGGGGAAAAAAACAGCAGATCGCCCTTTTCTAAATTCTGCCAGCCGTTTTCCACCGGAATTTTTCCGCCATGCCTGACCTGGAGGGAGGCATCTCTGGCGAGTACCAAACCGCTCATGCGATAAACAGTTTTGGTAAAGCCACTGCAATCCATCCCTTTCATGGAAGTGCCGCCCCAGAGGTAAGGGGTTCCTCTCATCCGCAAGGCTTCCTCCTCTACAATGGATGTATCTGCTTTCAGGGAGACATTTGCCCGCTCAAAGGGGACCACATGAGCCGATTCAACAACCCCTTCACGACCATCAGGAGTAGAAAGCTTCATGCGGCTACCGGCTGTCTCTTTTGACTCCAGAAGGCAGCCCAAAACAAGATCAGACACATTCAAACCGGTCTCCTCATCTTTAAGAAAACTGTATGGTGTGGTCACAAAGAGACGTTCACTCTCCCGCCATTCTTCCATCTCTGAATTACTTTTAAAGGAAAGCGCGGCCTTTTCACACCAGCTCAGATACCGGTCAGGTGTCTGAATATAAACCCATCCCTTCTTTTCTTTCAATACCCTGACCGGTGTTCCCATGACGGCCTGACTTACGAGCTCGGCACGGTGCATTGGACGGGCCCGCAAATTTCCCACACTCAGCTTAACAATCCCCCAGGGGAATTCCACATCATGAGGCAGCAGACGAATGCTGTCAACCACTGAAAAACCATCCTCCTCTAAATTCTCGATCAGCGTTTTTCTTTTAAGACTGTCTTCCATCTCTCCATGCAGCACAATCGTTTTTCCTCTGTCTTTCCGGAATTCAACATCAAAAACCTCCTCACGCACATCATCAATATGTTTTTCCCGGAATTCGCTAATAACAATATCTGCCTTTTCGGTATTAGCACATCCGGCCAACAAAAAAGCACCATACACCAGTAAACCAACAGTCCTTAACTTCATATTATGACATTCCTGAAAATGAATCTTCTATATTATATATTATATGTTTCAAAAATAAAGTTAATTTTTTAAAAGCCCAATAAATGCTTCTATTTTTTGTAACATGTAGGACAAATTTAACTTTTAAATAGCATTGAAAAATCACGGGAGGGTTTTATATTATTTTTTAAAAGGTTACTATATTCGGAGAGAGAAGATCCCGTGTAACCTAACGAATATATTTCACCTCCATATCCCAGGACCACAGGTCAAAGTATAAATTGCCCCCGGCCCATTCCAGTTCTCCACGTTGAAAATCCCATGGCTCACTCCTCGGCCACTGTTTTTCCGGACAAAATTCACGACCATAATCTTTGTTGACAACAAAACGAAACGCATCTATTCCCGTAATATAAAATTCCCGGACGCGGGGATCATCGCTTTTCTGCAATTTAAACGAAACATCCACGGGAACCCAGCCAACGTCTTCATACCAAACCTCACACCAGTCATGAAGATTCACATGGCCGGGATGCAACATCCATCCACTCTGCCATCTGGCCGGAATTCCCTTATACCGGCAAAGTGTCATAAAGAGAAGCGTTTGCATTCCACAATCGCCATGGCCATGTTCCAAAGTATACAGGGGAATATTATCCATAAGACCATATTCAACAGCAGAAGCCCATGGTATATGATCATTGACCCAGAAGTAGAACTGTTTCACCATCTCATATGGGGACATATCCTGAGTTACAAGAGAATCTGCCAGATGACGCACTTCATCAGTAAATAAAATATGAGGCCCCCTTTCACCTGCATAAGCGTGGACTGAGTCAGGAAGCTCGCCAAAACGAACCTTCTCCAAAATATGAGGTTCCACATAACGGGCATGAGTGGTAAGGGAGATCATGGACGAAAAAACAGCACTCCCCACTTCAGGCATCGATTGCTCCAGATAAAGAGACTGGTGAGCACAATCAGCAGGAGATATCTTTGAACTTTCGGGCCTGCTCCGAACCAATTTTACACTTTTCCGGCTGTCATGGTTACGAACCCCAAATGGCAACCAGGCCGCAATCTCAGCTCCTGGCGGAACAGCCCCCGAATCCACTTTAACCTGGTAATTCAGAATCATCTCTGCCGGATGCAGCTTTCCGGGAATGCCACCACTGTCCAGTTCGGTCAATACCCTGCGAATGTGGTCCACACAAAACCGGTTCAGGGAATCCTCATTCAATCCTTCCGACCCGGAAAGCTCACGCAAAGAATCTTCAAGAAGAAAAAGGTTGTAAACCGCATTCTTAAAATACCGCTTCTCCCCGTCTATAACCTTAAATTCCAGATGCCCTTCTTCCTCCCATTGGGCCATCTGATCACCATTGACGGTCACGCCTCTTTCCCGGATCTGGTCCTGAACATCTTCCTCCGTATATGGATACTCTTTATAATACCGCTGAATGTAATCGGCCATACTATCAACTTTGTAACTCTTCTCTCCGGCATCTTCCATCGAATCGATCAACTGAAGAGCCTCCTGAAAACGAAAATCATTATAACATGAAGTCAATTCTTCTTTCATATGAGCAGTATTCTGACTACAGGAACCGATCATCATTACTGAAACAATAAAAAACAAAGCGTTCCCGGGTTGTTGCATAGAGCAGAAAGTTGAAATTCGGACAAAAATTATTAATTTTGTTTGGTTGTATTATATGTTACAAATATATTCAAATTTTTTATACATCTCAATTACAACAATAGATCGTTAGATTTTTTGAAGTTAGTACCCAGGCCGCCGATGAAGTTAGAAGCTGGAAGTTAGAAGCTGGAAGCTGGAAGTTGGAAGTTGGAAGCTAAAGACTATAAGAAATTTTGATTCTTTTCCTTCCAGCTTTGAGCTTCGAGCTTTCAGCTACTACTGACTCTGCGACTGAGCTACTAACAGCTAACAGCTAAGAGCTAACAGCTAAGAGCTAAGAGCTTCTAAAAATCAATTGTTAAAATAACAAACACCAAAAACAGTCACCATGAAAAAAACATTTGTCTCTTTAACATTTCTAATGGCCTCCATGCTTCTGACAGCGCAGGTAAAACCGGGCATTGAAGTCTTACGCGAGCATGACTTCGACATCCTAAGAGGGAAAAAGGCCGGGCTCATCACCAATTCCACAGGCGTGGATACCCAATTGAAATCGACCATCGACATCCTTCACGATGCTCCTGAAGTAGAACTTAAAGCTCTATACGGTCCGGAACATGGCGTACGCGGCGATGTAGAAGCGGGAGAAAAGATCGAAGACCTGGCGGATGAAGAAACAGGCATCCCCGTTTACAGCTTGTATGGTAAAACCCGGAAACCAACCCCTGAAATGCTGGAGAACATTGATGTGCTGATCTATGACATCCAGGACATCGGGTCGAGGTCTTATACCTACATCAGTACCCTGGGACTGGCCATGGAAGCAGCCGCTGAGAATGACATCGAATTTGTAGTTCTGGACCGGCCCAATCCACTTGGAGGGCAAAAATTTGAAGGACCGGTTACTGAACCCGATTTCACATCTTTCGTCAGCCAGTATCCCATTACTTATGTGCACGGATTTACAGTGGGTGAACTGGCAAAATTTCTTAATGGAGAACAATTACTGACCGACGGGATCCAATGCGATCTAAATGTCGTGGAAATGGAAGGCTGGGAGCGGAGTATGATCTTCGAAGATACAGGACTCCCCTGGATTCCATCTTCTCCCCATATTCCCAATGCTCTTTCGGCCTATTACTATCCTGTGTCAGGCATTCTGGGCGAATTGTATGTCTACAATATAGGCGTCGGCTACACGCAACCGTTCCAGCTTTTCGGTGCAGATTGGCTCAATGCCGACAAACTGGCCAAAAACCTTCAAAAGCTAGAAATCCCGGGTGTTTTATTCCGGCCCGTTCACTTCAAACCCTACTACAGTACTTATGAAGGAGAGAAAATCCAGGGTGTGCAGGTTCATCTGAGAGATGTGCAGAAAGCTCCACTCTCACTCATCCAGTTTTACGTACTTCAGGAAGCCTATAAAATGTCACCCGATAAAAATGTTTTTGAACTCTGCGACAGTTCCAGACTGGGAATGTTCGATAAAGTGTGTGGAACAGATCAAGTGCGAAAAGAATTTGAAGAAGATTTTCGGGTGAAAGACATTAAAGATATCTGGACCCGGGATGTGGAAGAGTTTAAGGAAAAAGCTGAAGGGTATTTTCTGTATTAAAAAATAAGTGAGGGTTTCACCCGGAGTGAAGCCCTCACTCTTAAAAAAGTTATATGTTCCAAACAGTGTGGATCAATGTTTCCATAGTGTATGGAAAAGCAGGCCCAGGGTGTATGGAAAGGTAGCCCCGGAATGTTTGGAACGACAGGGTCAGATTTTTTTGATATTCGGAATCATTATTGTCCGGGGAATTTATGTA
>JAWOCV010000080.1:0-14240 GCA_046483585.1 Marinilabilia sp. | reverse complement strand
GGCCATTGCCCATGCCTTTTTCCGATCTCAGAATTACCCGCTCTTCGTCTACCTCATTGAAGTCGACATCCACGTGGTTCTCCATCCGGATGAGGGGTTTGATCTGCAACAACCATAAAGTAGGATTCCCGTTTTGGTCGGGTTCCTCAAGATCAAGTACAAACTCTATTTCCACGGGAGCCCCCATAGCCTCTCTGAAGTAACGTAACAAAAGGTCGAGAGTCCTGGGCAACGGCACGTAATCATATTTGAGTATGTCAGCAAAATTCAGAACCCTTGGTCCTCTCAATGAAAAATCATTGGTCAGGCGATCGTTGTTAATATCATAGACCTGGGCACAGTGCCGAAGGTTTCCATCTTCTTCGGCCTCAGTTATGTCCAGTTTTCTGACAAAAGCATCTTCACCTCCTTCCAGAAGATCACCTTCTTCCTCCTCCAGATCAACAGCATAAAAATATTCCTGAGAATCTTTGATCTGATCGCCAAGTGCACTTAGTTCCAGGTTCGGGTAACGTGGACAAAACCGCCAGGCCTTTTCGCCTCCCATAACATATTTCCCAAGGCCTACCCCTATAACAGCAAATCCGTCATCAGGTTTCATATACGAAAACGGGTAATAATTGAATGATTGTGCCACTCCGCTTATTTGAGGATAATATCGATCATGAGCTTTTTGACCGATCAACTTCTGGATAATAACGGCCATCCTTTCCTCTTCGATTTTATAGTGGACAGCTTCGAAATAATCACGAGCTGTAGGACTGAATATGGAGGCATACACAAGCTTGATGGCCGATGCGAGTTGATTGAACCTTACTTCGGGATTAGGATGATTATTGGGCAGAACATAAGTGGAAAACACCCCGGCAAAGGGCTGCAGCAGGCTGTCCTCAAAAAGCCCCGAAGATCTTACAGCCAGAGGCACATTCATTTGTTCTACATATTGATGCAACTGCCTTTCAACCTCAGTAGTGAAGCGGCCCGATAAGAACAATTCTTTCACCTCACTATAATCACTATTCTCGTATATTTTTTGATACAGATTGTTCTTTTCAAGAAATGCAGAAAACTCACCGGCCCCGATAATGGTTGTGGGCGGGATCTTAATATTCAGATCGGGAACGATGGAGCCAAAATCAATGTTTTCGATAAAATTACTCAGAAACGCCAGTCCCCGGCCCTTTCCCCCAAAAGAACCATCTCCTATGCGCATCACAAAACGATCCATATTAACAATTGATGGATCGAACTGGACCACTCTTCCCCGCAACCTTTCCATGCGGGCCTCCTCAAAAACATCCAGTATTTTCTGACGTAGTTTGGTTGTGCTCTCAAAATCCTCAATGCGATAAGGTCTCAGTCGCTTGGCAATAGATATCTCCCCCCTTGCCATCAACCAGGTGGAAATACCGTTCCTTTTTGCATGATACAACAACGACTCGGGCGGCACCTCCTTAAGACAACGGATAAATTCCTTCATATTTCGGGCTGTGGCCAATTTTACACCTCGTGAATTGGTAAACACAAAATTTCCGAATCCCAACTTCTGATGAATGAAGTTATAAATATCCATGCTCAGGGTATCGGAATTCTTGTCAATAAAATCGGACCCAAGTTCTTCAGCTTTTGCTGCATTCGCAGGATCGGAGGATTGAAGAAGCGTAGGAAGTGTTGTTTTTGATTTAACGTATTTGATCAGGTCCACACCTGCATTTTCATCGGGTTCTCCATGGCGGGCATACTTCATATCCGAGATCACACAGATCAAATTATCCACATACTTTTCGACAATTTCCACCGCCTCCTCATATGTGCTCACCAATAAAACTTTCGGTCTGACCCGCATCTTTAGTATTTTATGCGTCTGATCTGATGTTTCTTCGGTGAGAATATTCTGGGTCTGGGTCATAATAATGGAATAGAGCAGTGGCAGATAGCGCGTATAATATATCTGAGAATCCTCCACAAGCAAAATGATCCTGACATCACCAACCTTGACATCATTCTCGGTATTGATCCTGTCCTCAACATATTTGATCATAGCCAGAAACACCCGGGAATCTCCATTCCATACAAATACCTTGTCGATACTGCCTCCAGGGGAAGACGGCTCATCGAAGTACTTCAGGTCTTCGTTGTTATTAACCATCAGCAAAACAGGCATTGCCGGGTGATTCTTCTTAATCTGCTGACTCAACGAAATGGGCATCTTTTTGTCAAGTCCTGCCATCAAAATGACCATGTCGAAATCCCTCTCCTCCATCAGCGACAAAGCCTCATCGTAACTGGCCACGCTCGTGATACGCGGTGCCGAAAAAAGATTGAGCTGCAGGTACTCTCCGAAGATTTTATCGAAAAAACGACCTTCACGGACAATGGAATAAGAATCGTAATAAGTAGCCACAAGCAGAACTTCTGTCACTTTAAAAGACATGAGTTCCTGAAAAATATCCTGGTCCGATTTCTTCCGTTTAAAAATTTCTGAAAGCTCAACGTACTGATCTTCTTTTGTCATAACAAAAAAGGGATGTGATGTAAATACCCCTTCAAGGTAATATTATTTGTGGACACGTCAAAAAAACAATTTAACCTGATTAATGCCACAGCCGTTCCAATAATTTGGTGAATGAGGTTCTTCCAAAAAGATTCCTTCTTATCAAAACGGACGGCAAAGAGACTTTTAACAGCAGGATCAGAAAATTTCCGGAAAAAGGAAAGGCTGTGCTTCTTTTCTTTTACCTTCGCATTCGAACTTTCAGATGCGGAAAAATGGACAAAAATCAGTTTGACAAAAAGGTAAAAGCTCTTTTTACCAACTATAATTCCCTGATTAACCGACCCAATTTCAAAGAAACAAACGAAAACGGCATTTATGACAGATACCGGTACCCGGTCATTACACGTGATCACACACCGCCGTTCTGGAGATATGATCTGGATCACCGGACAAACCCCCACCTTATGACACGTTTGGGGGTCAATACGACCTTCAATGCCGGAGCTCTGAAGCTGGGTGACAAATATTACCAGGTGGTACGTGTGGAAGGTTTTGATGTCAAATCATTCCTGGCAGTGGCGGAAAGCCCCAATGGCATTGATCAATGGCGCTTTCATGATCATCCTATTATAATGCCTGTCACGGAGGATCCTGAAATGAATGTTTATGACATCAGGCTGACGCAACATGACGACGGATGGATTTACGGATTGTTTTGTGCAGAAAGAAAAGATCCCGACAAACCGGAAGATTCGTCAGCAGCTATCGCCTCCTGCGGAATAGCCCGCACCCGGAATCTTGTTGAATGGCAGCGCCTGCCCGATCTTATCTCAAATGCCGTGCAACAACGTAATTGCGTTTTGCATCCCGGGTTTGTCAACGGACAATACATGATCTATACCAGACCACAATCAGGATTTATTGACACCGGCGACAGCGGTATCTGTGCAGGATTTACAGACAGTATGGAAAAAGCGGAGATCGATCAGGAGATCATGATGGATCCGCGAACTTATCACACCATTAAAGAAGTAAAAAATGGCCAGGGACCACCCCCCATCAAAACCGACAAAGGCTGGATACATCTGGCCCACGGAGTTAGAAATACAGCTGCCGGCTTGCGTTACACTCTTTATCTTTTGGTCACCGATCTGAATGAACCCTGGAAAGTTACCAGACGTCCCTCAGGGCACTTCATCGAGCCCCTTGGAGATGAACGAACCGGCGATGTGTCCAATGTCGTTTTCAGTAATGGCTGGATTGCCGATGACGACGGAACCGTTTTTATCTATTACGCCTCGTCGGACACAAGAATGCACGTGGCCACCACCACCATCGACAAATTAAAAGACTATGCCATGAATACTCCGGAAGATCCCGGCCGCACAGAATTATGTGCCAGACAAAGGTCACAGCTGGCAGACAAGAATCTGAAAATACTGAAACACCAATATCCTGATGTAAAATGGTAAAACAGTGTCCTTGCCTTCTCTCCTGAAAAACCCTTTGTTGAAAGAAAATGTCTTTTTAACCTGCCTTATACATAACTAATCAACTTTATTCATTTTCAGATAGTTGCTTTTCAAGCTTATGCATAAGGTAGGTTAAAGGTAGATTAGTCCTTAAATTTCAAGGTTTTGTTTTATTTTTTCAAGAAGTCTTTCCCGTAATGGTTCGACATCGTCACCTGAAAAACCGATAATATAGTTCCCCGTCCTGTGCATATGAATGGTTCCGTTGAATGGATCTTCAATAACGAAATCCTTATCACCGGAGTCTTCAAATTCCTGCTCGGCAAACTCATGATATTCGGCAAGAAGATTTTCAATTTCCTCTTCAGAGTCCCGTTCCAGGACAAAAAGGGTCATCTCTTCTTCATCGTCAGTATATTTGGCCCTATAAGCTCCACCCAGAAAGTCCAGTCCCATAAAGGTATTTGAAACATATTCCCTTGAGTTGTGAACCAGATTTTCTTCAGGCATACTGTTGATAACACCCGGCAATTGAGGATCATCACTTAATTCGCCGGAAAGGTTTTCGGCCGTCTCAAGCAATACCCCTGATCCTGCGTCCGATTCCCGATATGAATTCATTTTTACATAGTACCGGCCGGCAACAAAATTGAGAATATTATCTTCGTAATACCCCTGAGCTCCAATCTCCTTTACTTCAGCTTCGGGGGGACGTTCCATGCTAAATATACCATATGCATGAACCGGATCACCCTGGTCATAAACTTCCACTGCTATTTCGGCATCATCCTTCGTATAGCGGACCACCCAAAGTTTTTGGAAGTTATAACTAAAATAGAATTCGGAGGCCCCGTTGATATGATCAAACAGGTTGTCTTTATCAAAAACCTCTACACTACCCTCCTGTTCCCATCCGGAAATTTCGGGAGGATCAAAAGGCACGGCACCGGCCGAAAGAGCCAGTGCCATAAAAAATATGATAAGCTTCGTTTGCATAAAATTTTTATTAAACAAGAAATTCACGTGGGACATTCTGTATTTTGGCTATATTCGTAATTCTTCCGCGAACGTCAAATCCCTCACGACAGGCAACCGTACACTCGTTGCAGTCTGAACAAGGATTCTCGGAAATACCAAGGGAAGCAACAGTATCCCGTGCTTTAGAAGGGAAAGCGTATCCGTAATTGTACATGTACGATCGCATCAGATCAGACACCGGCAGGTCGTATTTACACTGACCGGCACAACCGTCGCATCCTTTGCAGAATAATCCCTGTTCGTTAAGGGCAAGTTCCAGATCCTTCTTTTCTTCGGTAGAAAGGTCTGTATCATTCGCTACGGACCAATTTTCCCTTAACATTTCATAAGAAACAATACCTGGAATACAGGTGTGCATGTAAGGATGAGAAAGGGCCCATTTGAGGGCAGCCTTACCGTTGACAGGCTTCTCCTTCTCTTCATCGAGATAACCGCCCGCCATATTTTTCATACCCACCAGGCCAATACCTGCCTCATGAGCACGCTTCAAAGCATTGTTCATCTCCTCGTCGTCGGCATAGCGGAAATTAAATGTTGTCAGGATGACTTCATAAAACTCCCGTTCAACCGCGGCATTGATCAATTTGGCCATGTTTTTGTGTGTAGAGAAACCAACATGTTTAGTTTTTCCTTGTTCCTTAGCTTTTCGCATGGCCTCCAGAAAATTCTCATTAAACAAGTAATCCGTATCATCCACAGCATGAAGATAAAGAATGTCGACATAATCCATCTGTAAGCGCTCCAGGCTGGTGTCGAGCATTTCCATGAAATCTTCCGTTGAATCCTCTTTGGAAGGATTAATCTTTGTGGCAACGACAAAAGAATCGCGTGGTTTGTCCTTAAAAAATTCGCCTACCATCTGCTCATTACGTCCGTCCTGATAACCATGGGCTGTGTCGAAATGGGTCATTCCCATTTTGTAAGCACCTTTAAGAAGATCCGGATTATCTGCTCGCATAACTCCCATACTCACAATGGGAACTTTAATTCCGGTATTTCCAAGGGTCCTGAAAATGGTTTCCTTTTCAGTGTCAGGGCTCACATTAGCGGCAGATGCCACTCTGTTTCCTCCTGTTGCAAATCCAGCTGTGGCAGCAGCTCCCAGTCGCAAGAAATTTCTTCGGTTCAAACTTGATCTCTCCATAACAATTGCTTTTAAGAGTTACCGGGTAAGAGTCAAAGGTTTAAATATAATAAATAAATATCAAAAAAAAAAGCCGACCTCATCGGAGATCGACCTTTTTATTATTATCATCAAAGATCTTGTATTCTAAAAATGCAAGAGAGTCGGAAGGTTTCACCTTAATGCCAAACCCAAGTTCGAACTTCCACTTCCAAACAATTGAGGGGAAGCCTTGCTTAAGGTAAGCAAAAATATAAGGATGAACCCACAAGGTCAGTTTCTTCTTTTTTAACTCTTGCACAACAAACCGGATCTTATGGTCAAGTATATCGGCAAATAAAACTGGTGGTGTAACTTCACCCGAACCTTTACACGAAGGACATTTCTCACTGGTGTCGATATGCATTTCAGGACGCACTCGCTGACGGGTGATCTGCATTAGTCCGAACTTACTCAGGGGCAAAATGTTGTGTTTTGTCCTGTCGACATCCATGGCCTCTTTCATCTTTTCAAACACGCGTTGCCGGTGCTCGGCAGTCTGCATGTCAATAAAATCGACCACAATAATGCCCCCCATATCTCTAAGCCTTAGTTGACGGGCAATTTCTTCAGCAGCAGCCAGATTGACCTCTATGGCATTGGTTTCCTGGTCGGAAGATGATCGAGACCGGTTACCACTGTTCACATCAATCACATGTAAAGCTTCGGTGTGTTCTATGATCAGATAAGCACCACTTTTAAACGATACCGTACGGCCAAACAGGGCTTTTATTTGTTTTTCAATTCCAAACTGGTCGAAAAGAGGGGCGTTCCCCTTATAAAGTTTTACAATTTTTTCTCTCCCGGGAGCTATCAACTCAACATATTCTTTTACTTCCCTGAAGATTTCATTATCATTAATATAAACCGAGTGAAACGAAGGATTGAGAAGGTCCCGCAATATAGCTGAGGTACGTCCGACCTCACCCAGAACAAGTCCGGGTGTTTTAACATCACGCACTCTGGCAAGCGAATCTTCCCAGCGTTTAACGAGGGTGCGAAGCTCTTTATCCAGTTCTGCTACTCTCTTCCCTTCTGCCACGGTACGAACAATGACACCGTAATTTTTGGGCTTGATACTGAGCAGCAAACGTTTTAATCGACTTCGTTCTTCAGGTGAATCAATTTTTTGACTCACCGACACCCGGTCTGAGAAAGGAATGAGTATGAGGTTTCGACCGGCAATGGAAATTTCGGAAGTCAGCCTTGGCCCTTTGGTAGAGATGGGTTCTTTGGCCACCTGAACGAGCACTTCTTGTCCTCCAGTCAGCACTTCTGAAATGGTACCGTTTTTATTAATATCTTTTTCCGGTTTGAATTTGTGCAATGAGACACTTCCCTTTTTGGCTTTACACAGCTTTAGATATTTGTTAAGACTGAGAAACTGAGGCCCCAGATCCAGGTAATGAAGAAAAGCATCCTTTTCATACCCAACATCAACAAAAGCTGCATTTAACCCGGGCATAATCTTCTTTACTTTGCCCAGATATATATCGCCAACTGCAAATTTGATATTGCTTTGTTCACGCCGTAATTCTACCAGGCGTTTGTCTTCCATCAAAGCAATGACAAGTTCGCTGGGAGTAACATCTACAAATAGTTCTGCACTCACAATACGAATTAAGTTAAATACATGTTATTTCAAAGAGCGATTTTATAAATATAATAAGAACAAACAACCTGTAAGATTGCTTGTTCTTAAATAATTTTATGGCGTCAGAAGATTATTTTCTCTTCTTGTGACGATTTTTACGGAGTCTCTTTTTCCGCTTATGCGTAGACATCTTATGCCGTTTTCTCTTTTTTCCACTTGGCATACCAAATTCAGTTTAATGTGTTAAACATTTTTACTTTACATTGTTTTTCACCTTCGTCACAAAGCTTTTTGAGGGCTTAAACGAAGGGATGTAGTGCTCGGGAATAATGATGGTAGTGTTTTTCGAGATATTGCGGGCAGTTTTTTCTGCACGCTTTTTCACGATAAAGCTACCAAACCCTCTCAGGTAGACATTTTTCCCTTTTACAAGGTTTCCCTTTACTGTTTCCATGAAGGCCTCAACAGTCTTCTGAACTGTAACCTTCTCAATTCCAGTATTCTTCGAAATCTCGTTAACAATATCAGCCTTTGTCATCTCTTTGTAAAATTATTTAATTATCAACTAATTACACGTCATTTTTTCTTTTCAGGATGCAAATATAAAGGAATTCCATAAGAAAAAAAACAAAACCTCTATTTTTGCTTAAAATTTTAATAATGACCAGATTCCCCCTTTTGATCAGAAAATGGTACCTGAATCATGGAAGAAGTCTCCCCTGGAGGGAAACCCGCGATCCATATAAAATATGGATATCGGAGATCATTCTGCAGCAAACTCAGGTAACCCAGGGCAAAAAATATTATCTCAACTTTCTGAGAGCCTTCCCCGATGTCCATGCCCTTGCAGAAGCATCTGAAAAAGAAGTCTTGCAACAATGGCAGGGCCTGGGCTATTACTCCAGAGCACGCAATCTACACCAAGCTGCAAAAACTATTGTCAAAGAACACAATGGTTTGTTTCCACAAACATACAAAAAAATTCAAACTTTAAAAGGAATTGGTCCTTATACTGCTTCTGCAATTGCATCTTTCGCTTTTGATCTCCCATATGCAGTGGTGGACGGAAATGTTTACAGACTTTTGTCGCGCATATATGCCATAAGCACACCCGTTGATACCCACGAGGGAAAAAATCAATTTAAAGAACTGGCCGACCGGTTGCTCGACCGCAACGATCCGGCCACTCACAATCAGGCGATCATGGAAACAGGAGCTATGATCTGCCGACCTTCTCTTCCGCTTTGCTCCGAATGCCCCGTGGCTCACCTTTGTAAAGCATTTGCAAAGGGGAAGCAAACCGAATTTCCCGTCAAAAGCAAACGGAAAGTCCGAAAAAAAAGATACCTCAATTTCCTGATCATTCATTGCAAAGATAATATTCTCATACAAAAAAGACAGGATAAAGACATCTGGCAGGGCCTTTATCAATTTCCCCTCATAGAAACACCGCACAAACCAACAAAAAAAATAATCGCACGCAGGATCTATGATCTTACGAACACCCATCTACCCCTCAAAAAGATCATGGATAAGAAACATTTGCTCACTCACCAGGAACTCCAAACGGCTTTTTACCGGATTGAATGGCCGGAAAATTTGGCCATCCCGGAAAATTTTATCAAAACTCAGCCCGGTTGGATATCCCCGGAAGAGGCCGGAGAATTCCCTTTCCCCCAACTCATAAAGGAATCCTTACACAAGATACTTCGTTAAAATGATATGCTAACTTTCATCCGTATAAAATTTATTTTTAAGGTCGGATAGAACCTGCCTGACGTTTTATGAATATGGAACCATCAATTTTAGCGTTTTTACATCTAAAAACCAGAATTTTTCTGTTTCAAAAGTCGGCAGGCAGGCTCGCATGCAGGATTTTATACATGTTCTTTTGTGACAAACCTTGTCATGCTCGTTTCATTCAACTAACAATAGAGCGTTAGATTTTTAGATATTAAATGTAAAATGAATATTATAACGCTGAAATTCTGTATTTTGACACACATACCTTTTCAAATATAAAACAGCTGATTCAAATGTTCTTGCAAAAATTCAACAACGTATTCCAAGTAATAAACCCCACATAATGCAGGAGATTCATCCCAACACCCGTGATTTTATAAGAAAAAATTTGCCCTGTATGATGAAATGGTTTCAAAAGTTTAGTACTTTAGCTGATTAAAATCCCAAAAACCCTTTAAACATATGATTAACAAAGTGATTTTAGTCGGCAACGTGGGAAAAGACCCGGATGTCAGATATTTTGATAACAACGAAGGTGTGGCCAACTTTCCACTGGCCACGACAGAACCTGGTTTCACCACGCGCGACGGAAAGCAAATTCCGGAACGGACCGAATGGCATAACATTACCGTACGCCGCGGGCTTGTGAAAGTAGCAGAATCCTACATCAGGAAAGGCACGCAACTGTATATCGAAGGGAAATTACGGACCCGTTCCTATGAACAAGAGGGGGTAACCAAGTACATAACCGAAGTCATCGCTGAAACCCTGAAACTTTTGGGCCGTAAATCGGATAACCCGGCGATGAGGGAAGAGACTCAGAATAATCAGTCAGCAGGCGGGCAAAATCAAGCAGGAAGGCAAACCACTCAGCCCCCCTCACAGGAAGGGAATTTTGCCACCCAGTCAGAAAGTCAACCATCCGGAAGCGAGGGCTTCAGTGCTGATGGCCCCGAAGGAGAAGGGCAGGAAGACGATTTGCCGTTTTAGAAAATTGAAAAAATTTGTCAATCCTTGGAAACCGAGTTATTTCTGTCACATCATTTTCTGGTGGCATTCGATGTTTCATTCCACCCCTTTACAACAAGCATAATCATTGCTTCCATAGCAACTGTTCTGCTATTGGCAGGTTCGGCATTGATATCGGGTTCCGAAGTGGCTTATTTTTCGCTCAAACCCGATGACATTGATCATCTTAAGGCCCATAATACCCGCAAAAGTTTGTTGGTATTGAAACATCTTGAAAACCCCGAACTTTTGCTGGCCACCATATTGATCGTCAACAACTTTGTGAATGTTGGCATTGTTATCTTATCGGCCTATATTTCTTCCGAATTAGTCACATTTGCGGATAGTGCCACGTTGAAATTTATTCTTGATGTTGTCCTCATCACGGCCATTATCCTGTTTTTCGGGGAAATATTACCCAAGGTATTTGCAGCCCAATCACCCCAGCGATTTGCTTCAAGAATGGCCCGGCCCATCAAGACCGCCACCCGTCTTTTGAAACCTGCAAGCATGCTGTTGGTCAAATCATCAGAATACGTGAAGAACAAGGCTGCACAAAAAACCAAAAACCTTTCGCTCGATGATATTTCAGATGCCCTGGATCTGACAGGGGATGAAATTTTTGAAGAAAAACACATTCTGAAAAGTATTGTAACATTCGGGAATATCAATGCCGGTGAGATCATGACGGCACGAGTGGAAGTTACAGACATTGACATCAGAAGTGACTTTAATAAGGTTCTTTCGGTCATTGTGGAATCGGGATATTCACGTATTCCCGTTTTTGATGAAACGCCCGATAACGTCAAAGGCATCCTTTATGTAAAAGACCTGCTGCCCCATTTGGGCAAGGATAACACCTTCAGATGGCAGAACCTGATCCGGCCGGCTTATTATGTCCCTGAGACCAAACGCATCAACGATCTCCTGGCCGAATTCCAGGCCAACAAAATACACATGGCAATTGTTGTGGACGAATATGGGGGGACCTCAGGAATTGTCACACTCGAAGATATCCTGGAAGAGATTGTTGGAGAAATAAGTGACGAACTTGATGACGAAGAGGACTTCTTCTCGGTTCAGCCCGACGGTTCACTCTTGTTCGAAGGCAAAACCCTGCTGAAAGATTTCTACAGAATCACAGGTATTGACGAAAACACCTTTGATCATATGAAAGGGGAAGCTGAAACACTTGCCGGCCTGCTTCTTGAAATCAAAGGAGTTATTCCAGAAAAACATGAAGTCATTGAGATCGGTCCCTATAAATTTACTATTGTGGCTGCCGACAAGAGACGCATCAAGAAAGTCCGCTTTGTTCAGAAAAAATCCTATCCATGAAGCCGCTCCGAAAGAGTCCAGTGCCCGGGTTCCAGACTCAGGAGACACTCACCTAACGCTGATAAGGCTTAAAGTGCGGGGAAAAGACTTTAAAGATAAGGTCTCCTTCATAAAGACAGGATTAATTTGGGATATAAAACCGGAAGAAAAATAAGGACTTCGGGAGCCTGTTTTCTGAGACAAAAACATAGTTATCTTTGCAGAAGGAGAATAGATGAAACTTCCAGAAAAGCATTTAATCAACAAAATTTTTTATGATGTTCTCAATGAAACCGGCAAATACCTCCCTCAGATTAATTCTCCCATTGATACTGATACTGGCATATGCCTGTGGCAATAGTCACCCCCCAAAGCCGCGCGGGTACTTCCGCATCTCCCTGCCTGAAAAAGAGTATACAGTAATAGACACCACACTTCCATATACATTTGAACAACCCGGGTATGCAAAAATAAAGCCCGACGAAGAAGCTGCGGACAATGAGCCTTACTGGGCCAATCTGGCCTTCCCCCGATTCGAAGCAAAAGTTCATTTAAGCTACAAAAAGATTGAGGATAATCTTTATCAACTTTTTGAAGACAACCGGGAGCTTGCCTTCAAACATTCCGTCAAGGCCGACGCCATAAAAGAGCGACTTTTTGAGTCACCAGAGAATGATGTATACGGGATACTTTACGAGATAAAGGGAAACACCGCCTCCCCTGTTCAGTTCTATGTGACGGACAGCACCGATCATTTCCTGCGGGGATCATTATATTTCAATACGGTCCCGAACAAGGATTCCATAGCTCCCGTTCTGGATTTTATTCGTGAAGACATCGTCCATCTCATGGAAACCCTTAAATGGAAAGAGTTGCAGAATGCCTCTGATTTTTGAAGCCACACCGGATAAAGGCCATGGCAGGCTTGCTGTCTGGAAAATTTCGGAAAATGAGCCGGACCTCCTCCAAATGCTTCCTCCTCTCGAGGATTCGGAGGTCAAACTGCTCAGCAATATCTCTTATCAACCCCGTCGCCTGGAATGGCTGGCATCCAGAGTTTTGATTTACCGATTGACCGGGTTATACCCCGGAACCTGCTACAACCATAGAGGACAACCTTTCATTACCAATTGTCACGACAACCTTAGCATCTCACATACCAGGGGCTATGCTGCTGTTTCATTATCGCCGGATTCTCCGCCTGGTATAGACATCGAACGTCCTTCCCAACGCATTGAAAAAGTAGCCGGCCGGTTTTTAAACGCTTCAGAGAAAAATTTTATTACAGACATCGAAAAAGAAGAACAGCTTGGTCTGATATGGTGTGCCAAAGAAGCTGTTTTTAAAAAAGCCGGTCAACCCGGAGTCATTTTTAAAGACCATATCATTATTTCTCCTTTCACTTCCATGCCGGACGGCAAACTCTCTGCAACTCTGATCGGAGATGGAAAGGAAACCACCATTCATCTGGGGTATCACAACACACCTGAATATTATCTGGTCTGGACCTTATGATCTTCCAACTGTGAAATAACATCCAAAACATCCCGCCATGCTGGTTAACTCTTTGCGGAGTTAACGGAGAACCGGGAAGTCCGGAAAAAATTGCCGGTAAAAAGTCAAAAAACGTATATTTGCCAAAAACAAAAACCGGATTATTTTCGTGAACATTCAATCCTACATAGAGAACAACCGGCAGAAAAACAAAAAAATGCTGGCCCTGCTCATCGATCCCGATAAATGCAGGGATCAAGCCCTTGTTACCCAGGCCGGACTCATTGAAGAATTTCAACCTCATCTGGTTCTGGTAGGTGGAAGCCTTACCAGTCATTCTGTCGAATATGTGGTAAAATACCTTAAGGCCCACACCTCCCGTCCGGTTGTGCTTTATCCCGGACATCCCGTACAGGTTTCTTTCAGTGCAGACGCTCTTTTATTTTTATCCATGATATCAGGGCGGAACCCCGAATTACTCATCGGAGCCCATGTTACCGTGGCACCGGCAATCAGAGAGAACGGCATTGAAACCATTCCCACTGGTTATATTTTGATAGACGGAGGGGTCCCTACTTCCGTTGAATATATGAGTCAAACACGACCTGTACCGGCCGGAAAAACCGACATCGCAGGTGCCACAGCCCTGGACCGACCAGGCAGAGGACCTTGCAGATGCACTCGTGGAACTTGCCGGCAACCCGGTCAAGCGCCAGTCGATGAGTGCGGAAGCCAAGAAGTATATTTCACGGTACTTCACGAGGGACGTGGTTTATCGCGATCTTTTCGACTGCTTGAACGAGATTGCGAGAAAGTGAGGCTTGCCTTTGGCATGATCCGCGCCGAGCGCCGCCGCGCCGCCGCTCCCGCCGTTCAAGCCGTCGCGCAGGATCGCGCGCGGCGGGGCGCGGCGGC
>JAWOCV010000002.1:0-4763 GCA_046483585.1 Marinilabilia sp. | reverse complement strand
CTGGGCATTTGCTGTCAATGCTGAGGCCAAAATGATAAAAAGAAGAACCTGGAGTGTTTTCATTTTCGTATATAATTGGTTAAACATTTATGGTCTACCGCCGGGTTCAAACTGGAAAACATTAAACGGCGGGTTGGTGCCGGTTATTTTTAAAACGACTACGCCATGGGCGGGGACTTCGTAAGAAACCGTGGGTTTGGTGGATTCCGGTGAAGTTTCATGCGCCCAGCAATCGCGGATGATGTATCCTTCGGACGGTTCAATGGCCACTTTTTCCAGGTCCAGCTGCATGGTTTGGATTTTTTCTGACCGGTTGAGCAAAGCTACTGCCACTTTGCCACTCATGGTCGATTCAAGGGGGCGGGCCCACAGTTCAAGGTCGCCGTGATCTTCCAGCCTTCTGGCCTGATAAACCAACGGATCCTGGTTGATGGCAATGAGCTCTTCATTGGTCAGGATTTCAATGGTTTCTTCCGACATGTCGGAGAGGTCGTTGCCGGCAAGCAGGGGCGAATTCATCATGCACCACATGGAAAAATGGGTTTTGTCTTCCTCATAGCTCATGCCGCGACCCACCTGAAGCATGTCCATATCGTTGACGTGGCCCGGACCTGCATATCTCCAAAGGTCGGCATTTTGATCGACAATGTGCATGACAGATTCAAAGCTGGCGGCAATATCGCCCGAAATGCGCCAGGAATCGGCTGTATGAAGTGCCCATTTTCCCGGGAATTCCCACCGGCAGATGTTGTAAACCACATCGGGGCGGATGTCCCGGATCATTTCTCCCAGCATGGTGTAGCGGGTTTCATCGTCCAGCCCGAGCCATTGGCCGCCACACCAGTCGATTTTGATGAAATCGTATCCCCATTCGCGGAGCATCAGGTTCAGGTCCTGCCATTCGTGTCCGTAGAGGCCCATACCGACGCCAATAGTGTCGTTATCCCATTGGGACGCACAAGTGTTGAGGCCTGCATGAGGTTGTCTAAAAAGTCTCCTTTTTCTCTCCGTGAAACTCTGTGTCAGCTCCGTGGTGCTCTGTGTTACAATTTATTACACAGAGATGCACTGAGAACACACAGAGTATCACAGAGTTTTTAGACAGCCTCCTAATCTCATGGCTGGTAAATTTTGGGTTAATTAACACCCGCGAATGGTATTCATTAGATAACTTCTTCTTAGTCAATGGTCCGTTAAACTTTTTTGAGTACTGGTTCTTCAATTGTTTATATTTGAAGATGAAATTATATTAAAAGACAGATTACCAGCAACATATGAATCATCTTAGATCTTCAATCTAAAAATCTAACGATCTATTGTCTTAGTGATTGTTTGGTTTTAAAAATCACTCAGTCACTTCTAACTCACCCTTAAAAATCTTATGAGCCGTGGTGTCATTGTATTGGATGATCAGCTCTTCCAGTTTTTCTTTCATGTTGTCAATCTCATCCTGGTATTCGGGATCATTGTAGAGATTGTTGAGCTCTTGCGGATCTTTTTCAAGGTCGTAAAATTCCCAGTGGTCGATGTCGTAATAAAAGTGGGCCAGCTTATAGCGGTCGTCTCGAACGCCGTAATGCCTTTTCACCATATGTTCGTTGGGGAATTCATAGTAATGATAGTAGATGGCATCGCGCCAATTTTCTTCAATTCCTTTGTCGAAAAGCGGAACCAGTGAGCGGCCCTGCATGTCTTGAGGGATGTCAACTCCGGCTATATCCAGGATGGTAGGGGCATGATCAATGTTTTGAACCAGTTCGGGCACTTCTCCCTGGCGTTCATATCCTTTAGGAAGATTCATCAGCAGGGGCGTGCGGAATGATTCTTCATAGATGAAACGCTTGTCGAACCACCCGTGTTCGCCCATATAAAATCCCTGGTCGGAAGTATAAACCACAAGTGTGTTTTCAAGCAATCCCTGCTCTTCGAGATGGTCGAGCAATCGGCCTACGTTGTCGTCGAGTGAACGGGTAGAGGCCAGATAATCCTGCATGTATCGCTGAAATTTCCATTCGGACAGGTCCCTGCCCGCAAGGTCCTTTTCTTTGAAGTCTTCGATGATCGGATAATAGTGTTCATTCCACCGTTCTTTCTGTTCCGCGTTCATCCGATCGTATTCCCCGCCATGGTGGCGGTAGGCATCCGACAGGCGGGTTTGGATTTCTTCTTCCGGATCGGCCATTTTCAGATCGTAGACCAGATCCATATCTTCGGTGTGAATGCTCATGCGTTGTTCTGCTGCAGCTGGCCGGTCTTCATAATCGTCATAGAAAGTTTCCGGAATGGGATAAGTTTTATCTTTGAATTCATCCAGATCGGCTGTGTCGGGCATCCAAACCCGGTGCATGGCCTTGTGATGAACCAACATGGCAAAAGGCTTGTCTTTCTTGCGTTTGTTGTCGAGCCAGTCGATGCTGAAATCGGTGATGAGGTTGGTGACATATCCTTCATAGTGTTTTTCCTCTCCCATTTTGATGAAATCGGGATTGTAGTAACTTCCCTGTCCCGGCAGGATGTTCCAGTAGTCGAAGCCGGTGGGCTCACTTTTCAGGTGCCATTTGCCGATCAGGGCTGTCTGGTAGCCATTTTCCTGCAACAATTTCGGGAAAGTCTGCTGACTGCCATCGAAAACATCGCTGTTGGTCATTTGGCCGTTGATGTGGGTGTGCTTACCTGTTAGCATGGTGGCCCGGCTGGGCGCACAGATGGAGTTGCCCACAAAGCTGTTGGTGAAAATGACCCCGTCTTTGGCAATTTTGTCGAGATTGGGGGTTTCAATGTATCGGTCATCATAGGCACTCAGTGTCTGATACGAGTGGTCATCCGTCATGATGAAGAGAATGTTGGGTTGCTTTTCTTCTTCCTTGTCTGGTGTGCAGGATGTTATGGTGCCGGTCAGGAGGGAAATGCCTAAAATACCTGAGCTTCCGAGTTTGAGTATGGATGTGAGAGTTTGCATCGTTTATAAGAATTTGGATTGGTCAGATTTTTAGAAAAGATCAAATCCGGACCGAAAGGAAAGGTTTTTCGGTCCGGAAGGTGATCTTCTATTTGTTTATGCTGATTTTATCTTTTCACATTCCATATGAACTGAAAGGTGTATGAATCATCCGACAATCGGAATTGCGGATGAGGGGCTGACTTGTGTGACCAGGAGTCATCACCACCCAACCCATGTTGACCATAGTCGATGTTCAGAGTGTAAACGTCCTGCTCTTCGAGCTCGTTGATGTGTGTGGCTTCAGCAAGGTTTTGCATGGACCAGGGCCAGATAGAGAAATCGAACTGGTTTGGACCGGTGATGTTCAGTGTCCGGCGATTGCCTTCCAGTTTCAGCCACCTTACATCACTGCGGTTCCCGTTTTCCTGCGGGTAAACATATAAGTAGGGAAGCTCATCTGTCGGCATGGTGAAGTGCCCCAGCCGGGCGCCCTCTTTCCTGTCCCAATACGATTCATGGGGCCCTTTTCCGTAAAATTCAGCTTCAGCAAATGCCTCAGGAATGGTGCATTGCATACCGAAACGGGGCAATGGCGGGGTGTCCTGGCCTTTGTTGATGGTCATTTCCACAGCGGTTTTCCCTTCCCCATTAATGGTGTAGGCAATGGACAATTGGCTGTTTTCAACCGGCAGGTCATAGGTGGTGGTGATCACGGCCAGATCGTCTGCCATTTCTGTTTCCCAGTTCACCAGCTCTTTGTTTTCGGCTGCATCCTGCCATACTTTCATTTTTTTGAATACCTGGTTGCCGTCGGCCCGGTCGTTATCGGTAGAGGCACGCCAGAAATTGGGCCGGAGGGGAGCTTCAAAAACTTCGCGACCACGATGGTCATAAGAGATCATCTCTCCCGAATTGGTGTCGAATGTGGCTTTGAACCGGCGTCCGGAAACAATGAAGTTCTCTCCTTCTTCCCGGGTTTCTACAGAACCCGCCTTTTCGACTTTTTCTTCGGCGGAGGGTTGTTCAACGACGAACTGGTCCCAGCCGGTTTCAAAGCCTTTTTCGGCATACAGTGTGTTTTCGTTCAGTACGTAATTTAGCTCCAGCACATATTCTTTGCGGGGTTCAGCATCAAAATCTTCAACGGGAAGGCTCATGCGAACACTTTCGCCGGGCAGGCATTCGGGAAATGCCATGGAGCCGGATTGTTGGGTTTCTCCGTCAGCCAGTAATTTCCATTCCATTTGATGTCCGGAAAGTCCGGAATGCGAATGCCGGTTGATGATGTCAAATGTATAAGTATCCAGATTTTGCGCGGTTGCTGTGATGTATTGGAACACCTTTTTGACTTCATACATTTCGGGCTGAGGTGTCTGATCGGGGGAAACCACGCCATTGATACAAAAGTTGCCGTCGTTGGGTTCATCACCAAAGTCTCCGCCATAGGCCCAGTACTCCCGGCCGTTTTCGTCGGTTTGCAGCAGCCCCTGGTCCATCCAGTCCCATATGAATGCGCCTGCCAGATTGGGGTAGTTCCGGATAATGTCCCAGTATTCTTTCAGGTTCCCCACCGAATTGCCCATGGCATGCGCATATTCGCAAGCGATGATGGGGCGTTCAATGTAGGGGCTGTTGGCCAGACCTTCCAATTCGTCGGGGCTCGGATACATGCGGCTGATCATATCCACATAATAGGGATCGGTGGGATTGGCTATGTATTGGGGTGAACGATCCGATCCTGGCTTGATATAAGCCGGATGTTCGTGATTGCCCTGGGCGCCTTCGTTGTGCATAAGTCTTGTGGGGTCAAATTCTTTGATCC
>JAWOCV010000311.1:0-2747 GCA_046483585.1 Marinilabilia sp. | reverse complement strand
AGACATCATTATGAAAGGTGGGGTGCTAAGTGTTATCATCGTAGGGGTGCTACTGATTTTATCGGTTATTGCGTCATATATTTTTATAGAGCGCTATTTGACGATTCAGAAAGCCTCTAAAATTGATCAGGGCTTCATGAATAATATACGGACCAATGTTCAAAATGGGAACATCGCTGCCGCCAAGGCTTTATGTGCTAATAACAACTCGCCTGTGGCGCGAATGGTAGAGAAAGGATTGCAACGGATAGGCAAGCCTTTACGTGATATCAATGCTTCCATTGAAAATGTGGGAAATCTGGAAGTGTTTAAGTTGGAAAAGAACCTGTCTGCATTGGCGAGTATCGCCGGGGCTGCTCCAATGATTGGTTTTTTTGGTACAGTGACCGGGATGATTCTCGCCTTTTTTACGATGGCAACTGAAGAGAATGTAACCCCTGATGTGTTGGCAGGTGGGATATATCAGGCTTTAATAACAACCGCATTTGGCTTGTTTATCGGGATTTTGGCCTTTGTAGGGTACAATATCTTAGTGGCGAGTATCGAGAAAGTAATTTTTAAGATGGAATCGAGCACCATGGAGTTTCTCGATCTATTACAAGAACCAGCATAAGATGGGGCTTAAAAGCAGAAGTAAGGTTTCAGCTGAATTTAGCATGTCGTCATTGACAGATATTATTTTTCTGTTATTGATCTTTTTCATGCTAACTTCTTCCCTGGTACAGATTCGTGTGGACTTGCCGGAAGCAGATGCTAAGACCATTGCTCCTTCGGATATGATTGTCCAGATTGATCCGCAGGGGGCTTACCGATTGAATGGTAAGGAAATTGATTTTCGATACATCCAGTCGGAAGTGCAGCAGTTAATACAGGAGTCAAAGTACCCCGACAAAGCCACTCTTACCATTGCAGCTGAGCGAGGTGTTTCCTGGGATAAGGTGTCTGCTTTGATGAAGATCGCTAATAATTTGAAATGCAGGGCCATCATTGCAACTCAACCCATAAAATAAGATTTAGTCATTATGGCGTTAAAAAAGAATTCGAAGGTTTCCGCAGAGTTTAGCATGTCATCGTTGACAGATATTATTTTTCTGTTATTGATTTTTTTCATGCTTACCTCCTCTATGGTAATTCCAAATGCTCTAAATCTGAAACTTCCGTCATCTACGGGTTCCTCTCAGTCCGTAACGCGACCGAATAAGTTGGTTATACAATCCAATGGAACCTATGTCTACAATGGAGGCCGGGTGGCAGAAGAACAATTAGAGCAGCAAATACAATCTCTATCGCGGTCCGGCAAGAACCTGACGATTGCTCCGCACCCGAAGACCGAAAATCAGTATGTTGTTCGCGTCATGGATTTGGCGTTTAAATACAAGGTTAGTACGGTTTTAGCTGAACCCGACAACTGATAAAGTGCATACAGGGCACAAATTGTCTCCTTATATTCGTTATAATAGAAATGAAGGTCATGAACAACTCAAATAAAAACGCAGAGGTGGAAGAGCGAAATAAGAAACGCGGCTTGTATTTTAGTATTGGAGTTCATGTTGTACTTTTTCTTATTGCCCTATTGCCCCTTATGACATATCCCGACCCGCCACCTGAAAAAGAAGGTATTTTAGTGAATTTCGGGGCGCCCGATCAGGGACAAGGTCAAGATGCGCCACAAACTCAAAAAAGTGATGAAATTTCTCCTGAACCGCCGGTCGAGGAAGTAGAGCCGGAGCCCGTACCCGAACCGGAAATAGAACAAACAGAGGAATCTGAGGCTTCCAGACTTAAACCTGAGGAGAAAATATTAACTGCCGAGGATTCCGAAGTGAAAATTAAAGAGCAGGCTGAGAAGGCCAAACAGCAAAGTGAGGCTCAGCGCAAGGCGGAAGCAGAGGCGATGAGGAAAAAGGAAGAAGAAGCCGAACGAAAGCGCAAGCAAGAGGAATATGAAGCTTCTAAATCTGGCTTTAGTGAAGCTTTTAAAGGGAGTGGTAAAGGCTCCACGGATAAGCCCGGAAGTGAAGGCGATACCAAAGGTGATCCCGATGCTGAGAAGCTGAAAGGAATAAGCACGGGAAAGGGCAAGATTGGTGGTGGATTGAGTGATCGTGGGGTCGCTTTTGAACCTGCGATTCGCGACCAAACTCAAAAGGCCGGACGAGTCGTCATAAAGGTTTGTGTAGATGCAAATGGAAATGTAACCTCTGCTGATTACACGCAGAGAGGTTCAACTACTACTGACTCTGAATTAAGGAGGATTGCCGAGAATGCTGCTCGTAAATTTAGGTTTACTGAGGGCGAACTTGATCGTCAGTGTGGAACAATCACTATTGATTTTCGGTTGCAATAAGCAATCGAAGGGATATCGCCTATGAAAACGTATCAAGAGGTAACTGAATACTTATATTCTCAGTTGCCGATGTTTCAGCGCCTGGGGAAAGGTGCTTTCAAGAAAGATTTAACGAACATCCGCCGGTTATGTCATTTGATGGGTCACCCGGAGAAATCTGTCCCCATGATCCACATAGCGGGAACAAATGGTAAGGGTTCGGTATCTCACATCCTATCTGCGCTCCTGCAAGATGTGGGTTTAACTGTTGGATTATATACCTCGCCTCATTATGTCGATTTCAGGGAGCGCGTTCGTTTTGCATGTAGTAGACATCAATGACATTGGCCGTAGCGATCCCCGCCACCGCGGCCACGATCCCGGATAAAATCCAGATATAGGAAAATATGGTCTTGACCAC
>JAWOCV010000306.1:0-4320 GCA_046483585.1 Marinilabilia sp. | reverse complement strand
CTGATGACCGGATGTGTATATGGAAATGCAAAAACATGTGGCCATTTCATGTTTCTGCATCCAGGGTTTTACGAACTATTACAGCAAGATCCTTTTTAGAGAAAGGCTTCTGGATAAAATTGACACCTTCATCCAACACTCCATGATGTGCAATTACATCTTCTGTATACCCGGACATGAACAACCATTTTAGATTTGGGTAAAGTGACAAAAGCTTGCTGGCCAAATCCCATCCGTTCATCTCCGGCATGACCACGTCAGTCATCAACATGTGGATTTCATGGTCATACTCGTGGGCCACATTTAGGGCTTCCTCTGGTCTGACTGCAATTAACACGTTATAACCCAGGCGTTCCAGCATGATTCTGGTCATCTTCAAGATGGTTGGTTCATCTTCCACCAGCAGGATTGTTTCGTTCCCAAGGATATCAGAAGCATCAGCGTATTCCGACCGGGCAGGTGTATCAACTGGCCGGTGACGCGGCAGATAGATCCGAAAGGTCGTGCCATAACTCGGCTCTGAGTAAACATTGATGAACCCATTGTTTTGTTTGACAATGCCGTAGACTGTGGCCAATCCGAGGCCTGTTCCCTTTCCAACCTCCTTGGTGGTAAAAAACGGTTCAAACAGATTTTTCTGGGTCTCTTCATCCATGCCACAACCGTTGTCGCTTACAGCAAGCAGAACGAAGTCTCCAGGTACAAAACCGGGATGCTCCGCACAATAGGCCTCATCAAAGCTCACCTTGCCTGTTTCTATGGTCAACCTCCCCACCCCGTCGATCGCGTCCCGGGCATTAACGCTCAGATTGGCCAGGATCTGATCGATCTGGGCTGGGTCCATTTTGACAGGCCAGATATCACGCCCTGGCTGCCATGAAAGATCAATATCCTCGCCGATGAGCCGGCGCAGCATCTTGAGCATATCTTCCACTACTTCATTGAGATCCAAGACCCGTGGTGCAATAGTCTGTTTTCGGGCAAAAGCTAAGAGTTGCCGAACCACATTGGTCGAACGTTTGGCTGCCTTCTGAACTTCCAGGAGTTCGTCGTGAAGCGGATGGCTTTGGTCCACCTCTTCGAACGCCATCGCGGTATTGCCCAGAATCACACTGAGCATGTTGTTGAAATCATGGGCCACACCCCCTGCCAGGCGGCCCACGGATTCCATCTTCTGAGCTTGATTAAGTTGGGTCTGGAGTTTTTCCCGCTCTTCTTCCGCCTTTTTTCGTTCAGTAATATCCGTGACAACACTAATGAATCCAGTGAGTGCCCCCTGCTCGTCATAAACATAATCCCAGTCCACATGAACGTCGATGATTGCACCGTCTTTTCGAATATTTTGAGATATATATGGTTCTGGCTCCGGTTGTTCTGCTTTTAAAAATTCAAAGTAGTCTTTGAGCTGTTGAATATCGGCAGATGTTGGATCGTGATCCCAAATATATGATTCATCTAGGTCTCCAGAATCATATCCAAGTATTTTGTAATAAGAATCGTTAAGAAAAATCATTTTCCCATCAAGATCCACTTCTCCAATTCCGTAGGGTATGGTATCGATCAATTTTCTGTATTTTTCTTCGCTTTCCTTTAAATTTTTTTTCATCTTTAAACGGTCGGAGATGTCTATTGACATCTCTAGTTTAACTTTTCGGCCATCAGGCCATTTGAGAAGTCGATTCGTCGTCATAAAATGACGGTCGAAAGATTTGCTATAATATTCCCAACGGATAATGCTTTCGTCATTCATTTCCAATAAATCATTGTTATTACATAAATAACACTTGTCTGTGTAATTATGAAAAACTTGATAGCATTTCATCCCTACGCCGTTCTTCCCTAATAAGTCACGAGTGTATTTGTTCATGAACAAAATTTCGTGTGTTTCAGGGTCCAAAATATTGATAACCGCAGGGAGACTATCAAATATTGAAAGAAGTTGGTTTCTTTCAAAATCTAATGCATTCTCTGTCTGCTTATTTTTTGTGATGTCGTTATAGGTTATAACAACTCCGTATCCTTCAATTGGCAGGGGTGCAGCAGTAACATTAATCCAGGTTGTTTGAGCGTCTGGTTTGACGATACCCATCTCAGAGCCAGTAACCATTCGTTTTTCCTTCAGGGCGATAACACTGGCCCATTCATCAGGCGGCATATCGGAACAGTCTTTACGAATAATCCGCCATTCCTGCCCGTCAATATCCCTTTTCTTATGTTCCTCTTTGCTGATGCCCAAAAGCTGTTCTGAAATCGAATTGGCTTCGACAATATTTCCTTGGGAGTCTGTTACAGAAATACCATGTGGAAATAAATCAAAGAGCGTTCTGTATATTGTAGCCTCAGATTGCAGAAATTCATTTTGCTGCTCCAATTCAGATACCCGTTGCTTTAGCTCTTCATATGTGAGATCTTCAGTCATTTCATGAGCCTAATTTTATGTAGTGTAAAATTTTGTTCATGTTCGCATTAGGGCTTATGTGTTCCATTTTACTTTTACCATAATGATTGTGTATTCATTAATTGCCTTATGGTTTGGACATTATCTGCAAAAAAATTTTTCTCCTGCCCTTTGGTCCGTCCTGGGCAGCAGGGCCACAAACTCATCCCCCCCCAAATCGAGCCACAATGTCAGCGGCCCGGGAAGATTCTTGCAAAATCTGAGCGCAATCTCGTAAATGCTTGTCCCCATGATCGTGGCCCAAAGTGTCGTTGACCAGCTTCAGGCCGTCTAGGTCCATACAGATAATGGAAATCGGAAAGTCTCTACTGTGTTGCAAGCGCTGCAATTCATTTTCCAGGTAGGCTCGGTTGTATAAGCCAGTCAATTGATCGTGTAAGCTGAGATACTTGAGCTGTTCTTCATACCCGAGGAGCTGGTGTGATCTTCCCACGAATTCAAAGTTTCCTTCCAAATCGGTAAGGGAGACCATATCACGCATGTTGTCCGTAATAAGCTCCAAAAGCTCCTTGTTGTCTTGCAAATCCCTTTGCGAGCGCTTAGGTTCGGTGATGTCTGCGACAAAACCCTGATAATGGGTTATCTTGCCGTTCTTGTCTCTTATTTCCCTGGCATTTCTGGATACCCAGATGATAGCCCCATCCCTGCGCCGCACCTGGCATTCATGATTGACTACCTGACCCTGCTCAAGCATTTGACGAACAAATTCTTCCCTGTCAGAGGGATCAATATAATACTCTTCGGCAATGTCTGTGATGGATTCAATCATATCATTCGGTGAATCATAGCCGAACAAAAGAGCCATGGCAGGATTGACGGAGATAAAGCGCCCTTCGGGAGTGGAGATGTAGATGCCTATGGGGGCATTGCTAAAGAGTTCCTGACACTCATCAAATGAGGACAGGCCAGGGAACTCAGCACATTGTGCTGAGTGGTTTTTCTGGGTCATGAATAACCTCCAAGCTCATTGCAAGCATTAAGGCAGAAGAAAAGAGCTTCTAGGTTAAAAAATCTTGGCAATCAGAAAAAGACACACCCTTAATAACTTGATGGTTAAAAGTTAAAGGTAAAAGGTTAAAAGTAAAAACAAAAAAAATCTAGATGTTAAATCTATAATCGCTACGGACATTTTGAGCTATGCAGATTATCTATAAAAACAACATGTTGACAGAGAGTTTTTGACTGACTAGTTAATAAGAAAGAAAAGGGTTTTGGGCTCTTGGCAGGCGACTCATTTCGTCCAAGATTTTCCAATATATTTTCCACATTGGGTATGGGAATGCAAGTTAGTGGACATAACTTACGGCGGCGCCACTAACATGCTGCTGGAATCCTGACAGTTATCCGGGAGGTTATCCTGAAAAGCTTAGCCTATCGGTGGGTATTTATAAAGTTGAAATGGCCTTGGAGGATTGCTCCAGGACCATTCTTTTCCCGTATAAACTAAACATAACCCCGGTCGTTGGCTTGCCCGTCCGGGAATTCTGGCATCACAACCATGGTTCATGCCGGATCAAACCGGCGTCAGTCGCCAGAGGCGGCCCTGACTTCTGAGTCGTCTGTTGTACTGCTGAGTGCCGCCACCTCATCAGCTGATAAAACCTTGTCGATATCCAGGAGGATCTTGACCGCATTTTCGGTCTTGGCCATACCCAGGATAAAGTTTGTATTTAATTGGGTGCCGAATGCCGGGGCAGGCTCGATTTGATCTCCTGAAATCTCCATGACTTCAGATACTTCGTCCACCACGATGCCAATGATCAGGCTGGACTGTCCCCGCTGCACCTGGGTGACGATAATGCAGGTCTTGCGGGAGATTTCCTTTTCCGGCATGCCGAACTTCAAGCGAAGGTCCACCACCG
>JAWOCV010000298.1:0-4471 GCA_046483585.1 Marinilabilia sp. | reverse complement strand
AGCATCCGCCAATGCCCAGGTCTGTACGTGCGGGAACCAGATGCACCAGCCGGTTGTCTTCCTCTGCCAGTTTTTTCAGCAGGTCAGTTGTGCCATCATCCGAATGATTGTCTACCACAATAAGATTGAACGAAAAAGACGTTTTTTGTTCAAAAACCGATCTTACTGCATCTTCAATGGTTTTGAACCGGTTACGGACCGGTACGATCACTGAAGCTTCCACAGGAAAATCATGTTCATCGAATGCCACCTTCTCAAAGGAAGGTTCGAGCCATCCGCCAACATCTTTCAGATGGGCTGTGCAGGCATGCTCCATTTCAATCTGAACCTCCCGGTTCTTTGGATCTACATAATCAAAGATCTTCTCTCCTGAACGCCGTGTATCGGTTTCCATTTCGGTATAAAGAAATTCGGGTAACCGGAACAGACGATAATTTTGTGAAACCTTTAAACGGAGATCATACAGGCCGGCATACTGATAATTCTGATCCATTCTTTCTGCCGCCTCCTTCAGGGCAGAGGAACGGAACATCAGGAGTGACCCGAAATTGAAATCATCTCTCAGACTGCCGTCCTGGTAATCAATGACCGGATTCTGAAAGAGCTGGCCGTCTTTCAATGCATAATAATCGGAATAGACCATTCCCGCTCCTGTAAAATCGATGGACTGCGCCATACGCTCCAGAGAAAAAGCGCCTAATCTTAAAGGCAGCGATTTGGTGTAAAAAAGGGTATAAGAATTATCTGCGCAACGTTTCGCCATTTCACGCACCATCGCAGTACTGTTCATGGCGGGCACATCAAAAGTCTGTACTCCGGATGGCAGAGAAAGCCCTCCTGCATTTCCGGTTGTGATGACAAAAATATCCGAAACCATCTCCACTGCCAGAAGCTGTTCCAGCGTCTGTTGTAAGTCTGCCGTTTCGGCTGCCGGCAGGAAACATGTGATCTTCTGTTCCATATTTAAAATTTATCTGGTTTGTCGAAATTGTTGATAAATAAGATGTGTTGGCATCGATTCTGATCAATTGATCCAAAATCCCATTCAATTCAAATGCGTTTCATTCTTCCGAGTCTCTGAAAAAAGACAGTATCTGCTCCATCAGCTTATTTCGGTTTGCCTCAGATGTAATGGTCTCAAAGGGAAAACCAAGCACCACGTTCTTATGATCACCGGCATTACCAATGCCGGCACTTGATTTGCCGGCCGAATAACGGAAAAGACGAAATGCACCGTCCCCCACTGGTTCCAGAGCATCAGGCGCTTCAACTTTATAAATATCGGGATGATAATCCGCATTATAGCTGAGCGATGACAGGAAAAGCGGGGAAGCTCTGTCGGTTACTACCACATCTCCCACATTATCAGCATGATTGCTCATCCACTCATAGCCAAGTTTTTCTTTGGCAAATTCAATGGCAGCAGAATCCTCATTCTCTGCCATATCGGTAGCTATATAAGCACCGGAAGCCAAAACATTGCCACCATTGTCGATATAACGACCCAGAGCTTTCTGCATATCATCCGTCCAGATCCGGAAATCCTTTTCATCTTTATTCATTAAGCCCTCAGTTCCCCTTTCCTCGCCAAACAAAAGATCCACGGCAAAGAAATGGCCGGTTTCGTAATCCGGACTTTCAAAAACTTCGTCGCTGACGGAAACAAATGAGTAGCCAGCCTCCCGGAGTGCTTCACCATGCGTTACAACATGATCAAAATCGTTCCCGGGAATGATCTTTCCTTCCATATCGGCATAGCTGGCGCCGTGCCCGGGACTGTCGTCATCGAGCCATGGTGATGACCGGTCAAAATCGTATTGCCGCCCTGTGTGAGCAAAATCCTGATGCCAGGGAACCCCTTCATCAGCCCACCAGGCCACACCTGAAACATCACCGTCAACAAAAGAAGGCGGAGCCACCCGGTCAAAACCATTGACAACCAAAACCAAATCCCCGGCTTCGGGCTGTAGAGAGACGGAAAGAGTTTCCCCGGGAAAACTACGTCCTCCATCATTAAGAGCAGAGACTTTAAAACTGTAAATGGTATCATATTCGGGAAGTTCCACAACCATGGATGTATCAGAAGTATAGGTGCCATTGTCAAATCCGTTGTTCTCTTGGCGGCGATATACCCTGTATCCTGTGGGAGAAGCAGTCGGCTCTGTGGGATCATCCACAGGACGCCAGCTTATCCGGATGCGTTTTTCTTCCAGATGCTCAATGGACATATGATCGGGAGCAAGGGGTTTGATCTTCACTTCGCGCCCCTCACCGGCTGCCAGAAAACGGGCCATCCCTTTGTATATCGCACGAGCTACGGTAAAACGGAAGCGCGGATCCAGACCATGTTTCATATCGGCCAGGTTCTGGTGCGAAAGCAGTTCAAGCAACATGGTAGGAACATTGGGCCGCCAGGCCTCGGAATATTCACGATCCCACATAGCCCTTCGTGTCCAATCACGATCAAAATTCAACCGCAGGTCGGTAACGATCTGTGACTGTATCATATCCGTAAGATCCCGGCTGGCCAATTTCGACCGGCCATTTGGAAATTCCCCCTCATCGCGTTCACTGCTGTAAATGCCAAGTGTGCCGATAACTGAATCGTTAGGCGTTATGCCGGCATCGGTATGGAAAGCAAACGCAAGGTCAATTGGAATATTAAGGCCCGGCACATCACGATTAACCTCAGGTCCGTTGGGAGCCCCCATCAGGTAATTAACCCATTCCCCCCGCGATTCATAATCATCGTTGTAGTCGTTTTTTCCTTCATTCAGACTATACACCAGCGTATCCGGCATCCCGGCATATTGCATGTAATACCGGCCGGCTTCCATCCAACGGGGCATACCGCTGACTTTATAGGAGTAATGAACTGAGTCGGTTTCTATCTCTTCGGGATCTTCTTCACTGCCTTCCTGCAAAGACCATTGACGGGGAACATATTTTTCGGCAGGGCGTCGCGCCACATGTCCGGTTCCTCCTCCCAAACGAACCGCATCAGCCGTTACAACGCCATTGCTGTTTTCCGGAGCTTCGATTACCACACTCCCGGAGGACCGATCCAAGCCTTCAGCAAAATGAAATGTGCCGACATAAATCCAGGTCCCGAAACCCATTTGTTGATTCAGCCGGAAACTGGTGTTTCCACCGGTATGGTTGACCACACACGAAACATTTTCAAACGCGTTCTCATCTTGTGCCCAGGAAATGTATACGGCATATTCTCCCCCTTCAGGCACATCAGGCACATAAACGGCACGACCTGCCGAATCGGATGAAGCCGTTCCCTCATATCGCATATAACTGCCCATGCGGAAGGGATTCTCCCCCTCCTTAAGGGTATCCCGTGCGGCAAAACCGCTGTCCGGAACCACTTCCCATGATCCGTCACCATCCTCCGTCAGGAATTGCGACCTGCCGGTGCTGCCGTCATTGTCTACAATAACTTCATGAACCTGAGTATCCCTCTCGCGGGGTAAAAAAACATAAGCCCCTGCATCCTCAAGCATTGGTACAAGATAATTCCGGGTAAAGGTAAAAGGAAATATGTCTTCAACAGTCCCGAACAACCTTGCTCTCTGCCATTCCCATCGATCCTGCTGTGCTTCATAATAATATCCATGACTTGCCCACAGGGCTATATTGCGATCTTCAAGCCCGTTCGGGAAAGATTCTTCTCCAATCCCGCCAACAAGAGGCACACGTCGACGCGACTCTGCCATACGGGAAGAATCAACAGAGCTGCTGTAATAAAGGGGTACGTACGATTCAAGCGGGCGATCCCGGCAAATAAGGTCTAAATCATATTTACGAAACCGCCACCCAACATGATCTTTTATCTTATGCTTAACCTGCCGGATCCAGGCTTCGCGAACCGGCACATGAGAAACAGCAGGGGTGAAGAATACCGTAATCTCTTTCTCATTGTCATCAAGAGCAACACTGTCAACTTCCAGATTCCCCATATATTGCCAACTTTCAAACAAGTCAACATTATCATCGCTCAGACGTTCCAGGATCCTTCCTGCGCGACGCAATTCACGAGGTGAATCCTGGGCAGATAACAAAGAGGGAAACCCTATTACCAGACCGAAAAGAACCGGCAAAATGTTTCCGAAAAGAAATTGTTTTCTCATGGCAACAATAATATTTGAAATTTAACAACCTGATCTCCTTCGGGAAAAGGATCACAAGCATAGTTTGCACCCGTTTACAGGCTATAGTTTAAATTTGTGTCTGATTATTTATAATTTAAACACATTGTCCTATTTCAATAGTCCGTTAAACTTTTGCAAGACCCTTTGATTCAATTGTTTATATTTAAATGGTTCTTTGTGTCAAAATGCAGATTTTCAGTGTTATACGATTTATCTTACATCTAATATCTAAAAATCTAAAAATCTAACGATCTATTGATAATAGATACTGGTTTTTTTAGAAACGGAGACAAAAGATTATCAATTAATTG
>JAWOCV010000260.1:0-3773 GCA_046483585.1 Marinilabilia sp. | reverse complement strand
GTTGGACAAGACCAAGTGGTAAAAAATGATATTGCATCAAGCAAAACAACACAGAAATCTCATGAAATTGCTGTTTATAAACTTTTTCCAACAGAGAATATGTGGACTTTTATCAAATTAAACACTTGAAATGGAAGGATGTGGCAAGTGCAATATGATGTTGAGGGAGAAAATCGTCTAGAAACAATTTTGAATATTTCACCCCTTGTAAAAAAAGAAGAGGAAGTCAACGGAAGATTTACACTCCATTCAACCCAAAACTTTTATACTTTCATTTTGCTTGATCAAGTTAATGGAAAAACGTGGCAAGTACAATGGTCACAGGAATTTGAAAACAGGGTGATTATGCCAATAAAGTAACCAACATGACTAAAAGAATTGCCGTAGAAACTTTATCACTGAGTGAAATTTCTGAACTGTTTCAAGAATCGATTGACATCGCATTTCCTAAGTTTAAAGGTGCAATTGCCTACAAATTAAAACAGTTAAATAAAAATAGAATTCACAGTTTTAAGTGGATAAAAACTTATGAAGAGTTTAAAGGGGCAAAATTAAATTTTTACTGTGAGAAAATCCCAAATCAATCTCAGCCTATTGTAAGTATTGGGATGACTCATAGAACGACCAAAGGCTTAGTCTTGGTAGCTGTTGATACTTCAAATGGTGGTATTCCAGCAAGTGGGTTTTTAAAAAATTCAGGTTGGAACAAATGGGTAAGAATTTACACAGGTCATTTTTGCGAGAGATATGCCGAAAGAATTATGAAAGTTGACACACCAACCTTCCAAATAGGTTCTGAAGGTATTATGTTTTCAGATCTGCTTGGACCTGTTAGAGTAACAGACACAATAGCTGAAGGTTTAGATGAAATAGAATTTCAATTTAAAGAAGGTCAGGCTTATGGGTATCGTGACAGAAACAGCAAAATCACTTATCTTAGAACAGTGTATTCAAACGACATGTTAAAGCATGACCGACTAGATTATAAAAATGAATGGAAGCAAGCACTTGACGAACTATATGAGTTGTTTAAATGGGAATGATGAATTACAAATGCCGAACGCACAACATCGTATATGCATAATGCATGATTTGGTGCTTTCTTCTTGAAAATCCTGGGAAATGGTATTTTTTATTTAGGATGTCAGAATTATTATATCCACTGGAAAGAATTGTGTTACTTTTTGTACTAAAAAAACTCCTTGTAAAATACTGAAATACAATGGGGTTTCGTTTTTTGTCGGGTGACAGGATAATACGAAAAAAGTTTTAATTAAAAGTTTTGAACTTTTACCTCTGAAAGACACTGAACAAGACACTGGCAATAAAAAACCCGCTGAAAATCAGCGGGTTTAAGTAGCCCCACCAGGACTCGAACCTGGATTTCAAGTTTAGGAAACTCGCGTTCTATCCCTTGAACTATGGGGCTGTTTGGGGAAGGAGATTTCCGGCCACAGGGTCGGGCAATCCGGGTCCTCTCCCTTTTGGCCGGCAGGCATTCCCTGATTCTTTGGAATGTGCCCCAAGAGGCATGCAAAAATAGGAATTATTTGCCAAACAGAAAAAAGGTGACTTAATATTTGGAAAGCCTTTGAGCCACTTCCTGAAGATGTTCATCCGTCCTGGCAAAGTTGAAGCGCAACAGGTGTTTTTTTGATTTCTCGTGATAGAATGCACTAATGGGAATGGTGGCTACACCGGCTTCCTGAACCAGACGCATGGCAAAATCCCGGTCGTTTTCTTCCGAGATGGCTTCGTAACTGAAGAGTTGGAAAAAAGTTCCGTGTGAAATGACGGGCCGGAAACGGGTGGCTGCCATCAATTCGTTGAAACGGTCTCGTTTTTCCATGTAGAATTTTGAAAGGTGCAGATACTCCTCTTTCAGGTCGAGAAATTCCGAAAGAGCCCATTGAAACGGGGATGATACGGTTTGCATCATGACATGCTGAACTTTGCGGAGTTCTTTCATTACGTTGGCCGGTCCGGCGCAATAGCCGATCTGCCAGCCCGACACGTGATAGGTTTCCCCGAAAGAAGTGATGATAACACTGCGTTCGGCAAGTTTCGGATACGAGGCAACACTTTGATGCGAGTTGCCGTTGAAAACCATGTGCTCGAAGATCTCATCCGCAAGGACGGTGATCCGTGTCCCGTTGATGATTTTCTGAAGGCGGAGCATATCGAGTTCCGAGAAAACCATCCCCGCCGGGTTCTGTGGGTTGTTGATGATGATCATGCGGGTATTGCCCGTGATGATTTTCTGAACCTCCTCCCAGTCGATATGGAAGTCAGAGCCTTTAAGCGGAACGAATACAGGTTTGCCACCGTTTATTTCAATGGCCGGGACATAGCTTTCATAAGCCGGCTCGAAAACGACCACCTCGTCGCCTTCACGCACCAAGGCTGTGATGGCAGTAAAAAGGGCTTGTGTCGCACCTGCCGTGATGGTAATCTCTGTTTCCGGGTTATATGAATGGCCGTAAAGACTCTCGATTTTTTTCGACACTTTTTCCCGCAAAGCCATCACACCGTTGGCCGGGGCAAATTCATTGATCCCCTCGGAGATGTGTTTCTGCACCAGATCGATCAATACCGGGGAACAATGAAAATCGGTGTAACCGGCGGCCATATTGATGACATTTGAACTGTCACCAAGTTCGGTCATGGTGTTTACAATGCTGTTCTCAAGAGTTATAAGCTTGGGAGCGATCATGTCTCTGGATGTATGGTTCCTGAATGTGTTTTCATTCAAATATAGGTAAATTTCGGGCAAAAATGCATTTTTTTATTGATTTACCAGGCCTGATTTGCTGTAAAATTAAAGTTCATATAATCAGGGAGGAAGGTGTTTTCCCTGCTGTTGAATTAAATGTCCTGATTTGTTAATTCCTTGCCATTCAAAAATTTATTAACAGGATGTAAGTTGAAGCTTATTTTGGTGATCAAACAAGTGTTATTTGACGGAATGGCCGATATAATTGACAAGCCCCTGCACAGAGGTTGTTTTCACAGATCAACCGGAGTGGTCAGTGAAGCATGGCGTGCAGAACTTCAAGGGATCGTAGCGTTCCAAATCCGTGGGTGTGGATACGGAAAAAGTCCAGAAGGGCTTCGAGCAGGATTTGCCTTTCTGCGGCATTGCGGGCCAGTTCTTTCAGAGAGAACACATCCATGTTAAACAGACGGGCGAATTTCGTGGCCTTGTTGGGTGTCAGGACCAATGGGTGCGCCGGTTCCCGGCCCACAAAGCAACCGTTTTTCAGATCGAACCAGGCATCACTCCCCAGCTCGTTTTGGTTTGGATAAAATCCCAGGAACCCGCTCAGCCTGAACATGATGAAAAGATGAAGATTTTCAGTGCCTTCCATATCCGAATCAAGCAGTTCTACCGAATGATCCAGGAAATCGTAAAGTTCTCCCGACCGCTCCTGCATGGTCAGGATCTTTGACAGCAGTTCGGTGAGGAAAAAGGCCTGGGCCCGGCTGTTCTGATGGTAAGGCACCCGGGTCAGCGGATGCCGGAGGGAAAATTCCCTGATGCGGTGGAGCTCCTTTCGCGGGGAATAATAAACTTCCATGGCCAAACGGTTCAGGGGCTGCAAAAGTACATTTTTACGGTTTTTGCGGTTTCCCTTCACGCCGTTGACAATATAATTCTGACGGCCCAGCTCACGGGTATATACATGGATAATGGCACTGGTGTCGCGGTACAACACGTGGTCCAGGACGATGCCATCGGTTTTGATCAGTGTGCTCATAGACCTTCCGGGAAC
>JAWOCV010000145.1:0-6215 GCA_046483585.1 Marinilabilia sp. | reverse complement strand
TTTTGACTATGGTACCTCATGACAAAAGGAAGGAAAACTCTGATCCCCGGGAAGAGGGATTGGGTGACCATTTGTTGATCCTGCATAATGATGACCTTAATTCGTTTGATGATGTCATTGACGCGCTCATGGCACATTGTCAGCATGACAGTGTGCAGGCCGAACAATGCGCCACCCTTACACATTACGTGGGATACTGTGATATCAAGCGTGGAAGCTACAATGAATTAACCGATCTGCAAAAAACTCTGACAGAACAATCATTGAGTGTGACGATTGACTAAACATCCCAAATGGCCATTATAATATTACTCATTATTACAGGGCTCCTTTTATTGATTCTGGAGTTTTTTGTCGTTCCGGGAATCACCATTGCAGGGATTGGCGGCTTTGTCATGATAGGCGGTGGTGTGTTTATGGCCTATGGAATCGATCCCACCACGGGGCATATCACCCTGGGGAGCACCCTTTTTGCAACGCTCATCATTTTATTTTATGTGCTCCGGTCCAAAACCTGGGACAACGTCATGCTCCACTCTACGCTTGACAGCACGGTGGACACTTTTCAAAAAAACAGCATAAAAGAGGGCGACCGGGGCAAAACCATTACCCGCCTCAATCCCAGGGGTAAGGTCCGTATCAACAATCAGGAAATTGAAGCACACTGCCCGGAAAAATTCATTGATCCCAAAACAGAAATTGAAGTTACAGAAGTCTATAAAAACTACGTCATTGTTAAACAAGTAAACTAATCATTATGGAAGCTCTCGGAACTCTCGGGCTCGTAGCAGTCGCAATCGTTCTGTTTTTTGTCATCCTCTACTATGTGCCCGTCATCTTATGGTTCACAGCATTGGTAACCGGTGTTCGCATATCATTGCTGCAGCTGGTTCTCATGCGCATCCGTAAAGTACCGCCGGCCGTTATTGTACGGGCGATGATCGAAGCCTACAAAGCCGGACTAAAAGGCATCAAGCGCGATGAACTGGAAGCCCACTACCTTGCTGGCGGAAATGTCAACAATGTAGTGCATGCACTCGTTTCTGCCTCAAAAGCCAATATCGACCTGACTTTTCAGATGGGTACGGCCATAGACCTGGCCGGTCGCGACGTATTTGAGGCCGTACAGATGTCGGTTAACCCCAAAGTGATCGACACACCACCTGTGGCAGCTGTCGCAAAAGACGGCATTCAGCTCGTCACCAAAGCCCGTGTGACCGTCAGGGCCAACATCAAACAACTGGTTGGTGGTGCCGGCGAAGAAACCGTTCTTGCAAGAGTAGGTGAAGGTATAGTCTCTTCCATCGGTTCTTCCAGCTCTCACAAAGCCGTTCTTGAAAATCCCGACTCCATATCAAAAGTGGTCCTATCCAAAGGTCTTGATGCAGGAACCGCTTTCGAAATCCTTTCCATCGATATTGCCGACATTGACATCGGTAAAAATATTGGTGCCGAACTCCAGACCGACCAGGCCGAAGCCGACAAGAACATCGCCCAGGCCAAAGCCGAAGAACGGCGGGCCATGGCCGTGGCCGAGGAGCAGGAAATGAAAGCCAAAGCTCAGGAGGCCCGTGCCCATGTGATCGAAGCCGAAGCCGAAGTTCCCAAAGCCATTGCAGAAGCCTTCAGACTGGGTAATCTCGGTGTCATGGATTACATGAAATACAAAAATATAGATGCCGATACGCAAATGCGTGATTCCATATCAAAACCAGGACAAACATCCCAGTCCAAAGACGACAAAAAGTCTGATGATAAAGGAAAAGGGAAAAATGACAATAAATAATAACCTGGACAATTGATTTTTTAGGCCGGTCTTTACTCAAACGACCGGCCTTTTTATGGTAATACCGTCAAATCTAATCCCCATGAAACTCATCCAAAACACATTTTTAGCAGCCATTCTCTTCACTATGATCGCATGTCAGAACGATTCCCAACTCTTTTTGCCCGCTGTTTTTTCAGATAACCTTGTTTTGAAGCAAAACACAGAAGTTACCATCTGGGGTAAAGCAACCCCCGGCAGCGAAGTGTCTGTCACCGGTGAATGGGGGGCCTCATCGTCAACTTCCGTGAGAAACGACAGCACATGGCAACTGGACCTGTCTACCTCAGAGGCCGGAGGGCCATACACGGTTACCGTCAATAACGACGGGGCTCAGGTGAAACTCAATAATGTTATGCTGGGAGAAGTATGGCTGGCTTCGGGACAGTCAAACATGGAGATGCCACTGGAGGGTTGGCCACCAAACGATACCATAGAAAATTCAAAGCAAGCCATTGCCGAAGCCGAAAATCCCAACATCCGCATGTTCACGGTAACACGTGAAATGTCCTCTGAACCTGAAGACGATGTGGACGGTTCATGGAAAGTATCAACGCCTGAAAATGCCCGGAATTTCAGTGCCACAGCCTGGTTCTTTGCTCAAAAACTGAATGCCCGGCTGAACGTTCCCGTTGGCATCATTCACAGCAGTTGGGGCGGAACACCAATCGAAGCATGGATCAGCAATCCCAAATTGTCCCGTGATGATGATTTTGCATCCGCCACTAATGCTTCCGAGTCCAGGCCTGAACGCTCAATGACCCTGAGTTCAGAGACACCGACGGTTCTTTACAACGCCATGATAGCTCCCCTGGTACCCTTTAATGTAAACGGCACCATATGGTATCAGGGAGAATCAAATGTGGGAAGAGCTGCCCAATACAGACGATTGAAACAAATGCTGGTCGAAGATTGGCGGGAGAACTTCGATCATCCGGACATGCCATTTTATTATGTCCAGATCGCCCCGTATAATTATGACAATCCGGACGGTATTTCATCAGCACTTCTGAGGGATGCCCAGCGCAGATCTCTTGACATTCCGGCCACGGGGATGGCAGTAACACTAGATATTGGAAATATTGACAATATTCATCCCGGTAATAAGAAAGATGTGGGCCACCGACTGGCACGATGGACTCTGGCCCGGGAGCACGGAAAGGATATCCCATACAGCGGACCACTCCCGGCCGCCACAGAGATCAATGACAATCAGATCACCATAGAGTTTGAGCATGCGGATGAACTGGTTCTTAAAGAAGATGTGCCAAACCAGTTTGAGATTGCCGGAGAAGATGGGCAATTTTACCCGGCAAAAGCCGATATACAAGGTACAAGCATCGTGCTTTCTTCTCCGCAGGTGCCCAACCCTGCAAATGCCCGTTATGCCTTTACCAACGGCGCATCAGCTGCCCTCTTCAACAAAGCGGGACTGCCGGCATCATCTTTCACAACTGAGGCCGAACTGGAATAACAGACCGTTTAAAAGCATAAAAAAAGCCACCCTGGTTGTAGGTGGCTTTTTTTATGCTTAAACTTAACCTGAACTATTGACTTCGTCGAACTTCGTTTCATAAATTATTTCCCTTATGAATAAAGTTCAGGTTAACCCCGACTTAGATGAAGTTAAACTTTTGAAAAAAGTTTTTACTGAATCTTAGTCGCTGTCAGAGACAGGGATTATTTGTGAAACGAAGTTCGACGAAGTCAATAATCCGGGTTAAATGTAAAATTACAAGTCCATGTTGTCATAGTCCTTCATGGTCATGAACGAATATTCATAACTCATGGGGATGATAGAACTGTACTCTTCAACGGAAGCGTCGTTCAGACAGGCTTCAATAATCCGCTTCCCGGTGGGGGAAAGATCAGGCGTCAGAAACTTGGGCAGTTCCTTTTTGAAGAAATCAAAGAGGATCTTTGACCCGGCATCATAGCCTTCGAATCCCACTTCGGTCTGCTTGTAAACTTTCAGGAAGCGCGAGGGAATCTTAGATCCTTCAATGGTCAGATAATTAAGTTCGTATCCCAGCAGCGGGCATCTTGCATCCTGATACTGATCCAGTCTCAGTTTGGCATTCCCCCGGCGCGTATGATATTCCCGCATGAGCATCTGCGGCTTAAATCCAACTTTCCACACACCGATATGCTGATTGGGAACAAGTGTATACCCAACTCTCGGATTTTTGATGATCTGGTCAAGCAACATATTGGCATGTTGCACCATTTTACCGGTGGCAAAAGGCCAGTACGATCCAACACCCTCTGATTGCATCCCACCGGCATCCACGATACTGGGGTTGCCATGGCCTCTTGGCGAAACCAGTCGCCACAACCACGCCAGAGCAGGCGGCAGAACATGGAACAATCCTAAAATACCATAATTGGGATTTTCTTTGGTACAAGGTGGCGTACGGACCCCGAAGCTCCTCACATCAACAGTCACCGGCTTGTCCACAACATTGGGTACCACATCACGCGGAACCACTACCCGCGGATTCGGGCAACGTTTGCCGGGTTCATCTTCAATATGATTCCATATCAGCGCTGTACTGTTCGGTGTAGCATTAATATTAAGAAACAACAGGGGCTTGGACGGGTTGATGGTGGTCTTCTCCAGAGTGGGATCATCGCCGTATTGATTGACACTGTCGGTCCGGATAAACCAGGCATTTTCAGCATCCAAAACCCGCAATTTCCCGTTATCGCGTTGAAGCTCAGGCGGACAAAGGGCCATGTCATCACTTACCGGATTAAAAGAACAGAATATGGGTAAACTGATCATCCTTGTCTCCTTTGTCACCGTATTCTCTCCTATCACAATCTGACCGTTGGGTTCACGCACAATATGCTGCAACATCTCACTCTTTCCACCGCCGCTGGCACCTTCATGCATAAAGGTTGTAACGCTGTCGTAAGGACTGACAACTCTGGCAGTAGAACAGTGAGCCGTGATCCAGTTTTCTTTTTCACCTTTGGTCAGCAAAGCACCATACAATCCTTTTTTTGCGCTGGGCCCGGGATACAGATTGTAAGAATAGATCTCATGAACTTTCTCTGTACGCTTGTGAATCACTGCTTGTTTTCCGTCGAAGTGGGTGTGACGGAAAGTGGGTGCCACATAAATAACCGATTCCACCGAAAAATTTTCATCCAGTTCATCAACAGCCGTGATGCTCTGAAGCATAGCCAATCCCATGGCAAAAAATCCGGCATTGGCCGGTGCAATGGCAATACCGCCAACCCCGATCTTGTAAGGTTTATTACCGGCAAAGTAAAAGAAAACGGCCAGTTCCTGATTTTTCAGCCAATCAAAAGTTTCTTTCTGCAGCGACTTGAATTCATAGCCGTATCGCTCCTTGAAAGTTGGTTTATCGGTTGGCAGATCATCGGCAACAGACATGGTAGCTGGATCCCGACGGCGCATGTAAGGTTCTGTATAATTGGCTGAAATACCGTTGGTGACACGATGAACAATGGCCTCCGTATATTCACCTTTTCCGGGAACATCATATTTTACCTCGAATTCCTTTCCGTTTTTGCCACCTACGGCAGCATCGGCCAGTTGTTCGCTTGTTTCATATACAGTAAAACCTTTACAGTTTTTCAATATGTCCTCAACATCCGGCGGGAGCTTAACCCCCTTACTCTCAATGGTCTTAAAAAAATCACTCATAACACTAATCTATTTTTATTTTTACTTGTTTCCCATTCTTTGTTACCGGAAAAAGGGTCATTTTTGCATGAAATTTATCTCTCATTCAAAAAACGATGAAAGCAATCACTTTGTTCAAAGATGAGGGCATCTGAAAAAAGCCTTTTCTTCCGGTAATTTCAAATAAACGGTGACAAATATAATGCTCATACCTCAATTTAATTTAACATTACGGATTTTTTTCAATAATTTATCTTTTCTTCATAATCAGGGAAGTACAAGAGTTTTTAACAGAAAAACAGAATTTTTTCAAAACATTCCTGCTGAACATATTGGATGACAGACTGGTCTGATAAGGTCCTTTCTGATCGTGGTTTAAAAGGCCTCCGTTTTAATGAAACCACCACTTCCTTTTCAACCTGAATACCAACTTCTCCCATCCGGCTCAATAGTATGCTGATGCATTTTGACATGGTCACTTTGTCCTGAACGCCCTGCTCAATAGCTGAAGTTTCAGCGAAGGAGATTTTCCTTCTCCAAACCTTCAGCAATTCAGGGACATTTTTTTCCACTCCCAAATTAGCTGATTAACAAGCAAGAATAAAATTTGCTAAAAAATATTTTTCGCACTATTTTTATGGCACAAGCCATGGCTTTCACCATGGCCGGTGTTTTTCCATAAAGCACTGATTTTTAATTATTTAATATTTCAAAAGCCTGCTACAGCAATTGCCT
>JAWOCV010000046.1:0-2752 GCA_046483585.1 Marinilabilia sp. | reverse complement strand
CAGAACACGGAGTTTTTTATCCACAAAAAGGATGGAAGCATTCAGAGGAGGGACAGTCATGGGAATGATCCCTATCCGCCGGAAGGATAAGAGTTTTATAATCGTTGAAAGAAAAATATAATTTATAATCAATCGAAAATAAAAGAATAATTACATGTACATTCTATATGTAGATGAAAGTGGTGATCCTGGAAGACATGAATATGGTTCTTCACACTATATCCTTTCCGGCCTGATTGTTTCTCAAAATTTTTGGCAGGAACACCTTAGCAGACTTAAAACATTTAGAAGATATGTGAAAGAAACCTATGATTTGAATCAACGAACCGAGATACATGCATCGGAATTAATTCGTATAAACAAAATCAAAGAATATCAAAAAATAAAAAAAGCCAGGCGAATTCAATTATTAAAAGATTATTGTACCCAGATTCCTTTCATTTTTAATGAAGGTAAAATCATTAATATTTGTCTTAATAAAACTGAATTTCCAAATACTCAAGAGATTCAAAAAACTGCCTGGACTAGATTAATTCAGAGATACGACAATTATCTTAAAAAAACGGTTAATGACAAAGGTATCATCATAGCTGATGATACAAATGGTAAATTAATTTTCAACTTACTAAGAAAAATGAGGGTATATAATCCGGTTCTGTCTAAATTCACAGGGAGTCCTTATAATGTTCCAACAGACAGCATTATCGAAGACCTTTTTGAACGCCATTCTCATGATTCATATTTCATACAAAGTGTAGATGTAATTGCACATATATTATATAGGAAGGAATATCCAAAAGGTTCACTTCGAAAATATGGTGTTAATCATTTTTTTGATAAACTTGAACCAATTTTACTGAAAGAAGCTTCTAAAAATGATGAATGGGGAATTGTAAGAAATTAAAAAACCCCGGTTTTCCAACCGGGGGTTTTTTGCGGCCCGATTAAGCCAAGCGGGCTTAACCAGGTCGACTTCTTTTATATAACGTTTTATTCTAATTTCTTATTACGCACAAATATATAATAAATACATTAAAAATAAAAAAATCAATAAAAATAAAGAGTTGTTTTTCAACAACCCTTTACCGATTGGGGCCACCCCAATCCACTTAATCTTAATTGATAATATATACGAAGTTTGACTCAAGATTATTGCACTCAAAAATAAATTTCTGACAAATGTCGCAAAACGTCTCATTCAAGGAAGATCACATATCCCAGATTCCGGCCCTTGAGCTGTTGGTGAAGCTGGGCTACCAGTATCTTTCACCTGAAGAAGCCGACCGGGAAAGGGGAGGCAAGTCTTCCAACGTCCTGCTCGAAAACATCCTGGAAAACCAGCTTAGAAAGCTCAACACCATTCATTACCGCGGTGAGCAATATGCCTTTTCCAACCACAACATACAAAACGCCATCAAGGCGCTTAAAAACTTTCCTCTGAAAGATGGGTTGATCACCACCAGCGAAAAGGTGTTCGATCTGATTACCCTGGACAAGAGCTTTGAGGAAAACATCAAAGGCGATTCCAAGAGCTTTATGATACAATACATCGACTGGGAGCATCCATGGAACAATGTATTTCATTTGACGGCAGAATACGCCGTGCAGCGCACCGGAACAACGCAAACCTACCGGCCGGACATTGTCCTTTTTGTCAATGGCATCCCCTTCTCCGTGATCGAAGCCAAACGGCCCGACCTGGAAGCCACAGACAATCAATCTCCCCTGGAACAAGCCATCTCCCAGCATCTGCGCAACCAGCAACCGGATGGGATCATGGATCTCTACATCTACACCCAAGTGCTGGGGGCCATCTGTTCCAACGATGCCAAATTTGCCACAACGGGAACGGATCCGGAATACTGGTCGTATTGGAAGGAGCAAAACCCACAGGATCAACAGTTGTCGGATCTTGTCAATACCCCGCTGGAAAAGGAACAAATGGACAAAATCTTTACCGGAAAATACGCATACCTAAAATCCTGGTTTGAAGAAAAAGAAAGCCAAACGGTGTCTGTAACCATACAGGACAAGCTGCTTTACTATGTGTTTCACCCGGAAAAGCTGATCGAACTGACCAAACAATTCATTGTGTATGATGAAGGAGTAAAAAAAATCGCCCGCTACCAGCAATATTTTGCGGTAAAGAACACTTTGCACCGGGTAAGGCATGTTGAAGGCGGGCAAAGACAGGGAGGCGTGATATGGCATACCCAGGGTAGCGGCAAATCGTTAACGATGGTGATGCTGGCCAAATCCCTGGCCATGGAACCAACCATTCAAAATCCCCAAATAGTACTTGTAACCGATCGCGTAGACCTGGATGATCAGATTTACGGTACGTTTAAAAACTGCGATGCGGATGTAGTACAAGCCAAAACGGGAAAGCACCTGGGCCGGCTGATCAACTCCGGGACGGATAAGATCATCACCACCGTCATTGACAAATTTGAAGCAGCCTTGAAGAAAGGAGAAGTCATAAACGAGTCGCCGGACATCTTTGTGCTGGTGGATGAATCGCACAGGAGCCAGTACGGAGAATCGCACGTACGCATGAAAAAGGTATTCCCCAATGCCTGTTACATTGGTTTTACCGGCACCCCCCTGATGCGAAAGGACAAGAACACGGCAGAAAAGTTTGGCGGGTTCATCGACAAGTACACCATCGACCAGGCTGTAAAGGACAACGCCGTGGTACCCCTGCTGTATGAAGGACGGGAAGTGGTTCAGGATGTTAACCGGGATCCCATCG
>JAWOCV010000032.1:0-2894 GCA_046483585.1 Marinilabilia sp. | reverse complement strand
ATTGATGCAGACCGATTTCACCCACATGAATTCGCTTCGGGTGACCATCCGGGGTGAAGAATTTAAACATATGTTTTGTCATTGCGTATTGACCTATTCGAACTGGGAATGGGGTCGTATCTGTTTTTCAGAATCCTATGAGGCCATTAAGCTGGGGGTTCAATCCACTTTGGTAAAATTGGGCCGTGTCCCTTTAAAGCATCGAACAGACGGCACCACGGCCGCTACCCATATGATTGAAAAAAGCAAGAAAGGCAGACGCGATTTTAATGAAGAATACAAAACCTTTATGGATCATTTTGGCATGAAGCCGGAAACGGTGAACGACCCCAATCATAATGCAGATGTTGAATCGTCTCACAATGTTTTAAAAAGACGAATCAATCAGCATTTGGTATTTCGTGGACCTCGGGATTTTGAAAGTCGCAACGAATATGAAGCATTTATTTTTAACATCATGGAAAAAGCCAACACCCTCAGAAGCAAACGGCTCAAAGAGGAGCTTGCCGTGATGAGAGAGCTACCGGTAAACCGGTTGCCCCTATACACCGAAACCGAGGAAAAAGTAAGACCGAGCAGTACGGTTCGGGTTAAAAAGAATGTCTATTCCGTTCCGTCTCGGCTTATAGGCGAAAGGGTGACTGCGCGGGTTTATGAGGACAAGGTCTATATTTTATATGCAGGCAAACTTCAATTGGAGGTGGAACGGTTGAGGGGCAGCGGGGGCAAAAGCATCAATTATCGTCATATTATCTGGAGCCTGGTGAACAAACCGGGGGCATTTGAAAATTACAAATACCGGCAAGAGCTTTTTCCAACGATTCATTTCAGGAAAACCTATGATGCGCTTAGAGACTGGTATAGCCCGTTTATTGCGAACAAAGAATATTTGCGCATTCTGTATTACGCAGCGACCACAATGGAGAGCGAGGTTGAAACCGCTCTGATTTTACTAATGGAGGGCGGCGCCATGTTCAGCTCCGATCATGTCAAGGAGCTGTTGGGTGCAAAAAAACAAACGGCGCCGACAATGACGGCCCCTCGTGTGGATCTTGCCGATTACAACATTCTTTTGAAGGAGGCGGCGTCATGAAAAATCATAATGGAGATCTTTCTTTGGACATACTGTTGAAAGCCATGAAGTTGCCCACCATTCTTGAGCAATATCGAGAAGTTGCAGAACTGGCTGAACGAGAGGGATGGGATTTTGTACGGTTTTTAAAGGAACTGGTGACGATAGAGCTTGAGGGGCGGCGGAAAAGAAAATTGGAACGATTGCAGAAGCGATCGCGACTTCCCCAAGAAAAAACCCTGTCCAGTTTTGACCTATCCCGTATGCCTGTCAAAATCCGGCGAATAGTGCCGGAACTTTGCAAAGGCGGCTTTGTTGACAAGGCTGAAAACATTTTGGCGTTCGGTCTTCCCGGCAGAGGGAAAACCCATCTGATCTGCGCCATAGGCCATGAACTGATAAAGAACGAAATACCGGTGTTATTTTTTTCAACCCAGGAGTTGGTCTCTCAGCTTCTCAGGGCAAAACGCGATTATGAATTGGATCTTGCCATCAAAAAATTAGAGAAATTTCCGGTCGTTATTCTCGACGATATTGGTTACGTAAAGCAGAACCGGGAGGAGATGGAGGTTCTGTTTACCTTCCTTTCCGAACGTTACGAACGAAGCAGCGTGTTGATAACCAGCAATCTGGTCTTTTCTCAATGGGAACAAATTTTTAAAGATCCATTGACCACGGCGGCCGCCATAGACCGAATTGTACATCACTCTTTTATTTTGGAGTTGCCGGAATCGGTAAAAAGTTTTCGCATGGATGAGGCCTGCAGGCGGCTGGATATAAACCCGCCTGATGGTGAAGGCTAAATTGATAAAAAATCGGGATGGTATGGCGCAATTGCCCGATTAAATATGAAAACAAATTTTGTTTTAAAGGAAAGGAAGAAAGAAAAATGGAAACGACGGTGTATAATCCCCAAAAAGGTCGACTCGAAACCATTGATGTGAATATTACAAAAAGCAATACAACTGGGTTCGAGGATTGTGTGCAGGATTATGATGTCTAGTCGATAACGGATATTAAAGGAGGTCTCGTGATTCGCAAACTCGGCGAGGCTTATCCCTTCTGGATATATGACATAACAAGATCCGATATCGGACACGATAAGCAAAGGGCAAAAGAAATTCATCGGATGTATGAATACAGCCCTGTGTACAGAGAAGGACCTCAATTAAACCCGGGACGGGTCAATTTTGGGTGATCAAGAGTGAGATGATCTTCGAGGAATCCGACCCGGTGGGCACGGCCGCTACTGTTGATGGGCTGGTGCATCAGAGTGTGATTCTTTAGTTCAACATTGAAAGTTGCCGGATTGGGGCGGCCATGAAAAATAGAAGCAAAAAAACCTGATGGCTCGGCAACGGGCTCTAAACAGATGGATTTTGGGTAATGGTAATCTATGGACCGGGCAGAGATCGTTGCTTGTAAGGCATTCTGGCAAGCCATTTTTCCGACAAGTCAAAAATAGGAGAAGAAATATAAAACAAACCGTCTAAAACCCGCAGAAAAGAGACAAAACAGTTTGTTGTGGAATCCGAGCAGGTGAGACTCCGGTCGCCCTACGGGCTCCCTCCGTCTCACCTGGCATTGGAAATAGAATATTAAGATTGAAGGGGAGGCTGGTCTATAAAAGTGTGCATTTGTAATTGTCGTCAGTGGAAGTTTGTAATTGTCGTTGACAGGGTAATGGCATGACACATACCGGCCATCTTGTCACACGCCGGACAGGAGAAACATTTTTCAAGGTCATTTTTACGATTTTCGCTGCATGCACTCTTATTATCTGCACTATCTGCACTATCTACACATCCACAATTAATTCCAT
>JAWOCV010000302.1:0-5420 GCA_046483585.1 Marinilabilia sp. | reverse complement strand
GTTGCTTGTTGCTGGGTGCTGGGTGCTGGTTGCTTGTTGATCGTCATTCTAAGCCTGCGAAGAATCTGTGGCTGGTTAATTGGTTAGTTGGTTAATTGGTTAATTTGGCTGGTTGCTGGTTGCTTGTTTGCTGGTTGATCGTCATTCTGAGCCTGCGAAGAATCTGTGGCTGGTTAATTGGTTAGTTGGTTAATTGGTTAATTTGGCTGGTTGCTGGTTGCTGGTTGCTGGTTGCTGGGTGCTGGCCTGCGAAGCCTATATTTTATATAAAGTGGTTCAATTCACTTGTAGGTTTTGTTCATCAACCACGCATCAGCAATGACCATAGCGGCCATGGCTTCCACAATAGGAACGGCACGAGGGACCACACAGGGATCATGCCTTCCCTGCGCCTTCATAACCACCTCCTTACCATTCCGGTCCACTGTTTTCTGATCTTTCAAAATGGTTGCCACAGGTTTAAAAGCCACCCTGAAAACAATATCTTCGCCATTGGAGATACCCCCTTGCACCCCTCCCGAGCGGTTGGTGCGGGTTCTGATCGCTCCATTCTGATTAAGGAATTCATCGTTATGCTGAGAACCTCTCATGGAAGAAGCCTGAAAGCCCATGCCGTATTCAAACCCTTTGACGGCATTAATGGAGAGCATAGCCTGCCCCAGGGTGGCATGCAGTTTATCAAAAACCGGATCACCCAAACCTGCGGGGGCATTATGAACCACACAACTGACAACTCCACCCACGGAATCGTGGTCTGCGCGTACTTCCTCGATCAGGTTGATCATGCGACCGGCGGTTTCGGGGTCGGGACAACGGACCGGAGTAGACTCTATAGAAGAGAGATCGCCGGGAATGTCAGTTAATGCTATCTCTCCCACTTGAGAAACAAATGCTGTGATATCCACACCTGTCTCCTTTAGCATCAGTTTGGCAATGGCTCCGGCAACGACCCTGGCAATTGTTTCCCTGGCTGAAGACCGTCCGCCACCACGGTAATCCCGCAAACCATACTTGGCCTCATAGGTATAATCGGCATGCGAAGGTCTGTAGAGGTCTTTCAGTTCATTATAATCGCCGGAACGCTGGTCTTTGTTCCACACGGCAAAAGCCAGTGGCGTACCGGTGGCTTTTCCTTCGAACACGCCCGAGAGGAATTCCACACGGTCTTTTTCATCGCGCGGACTGGTCAGTTCCGATTGACCCGGCCGACGCCTGGAAAGCTCTTTCTGAATGAAATCTATGTCAAGTTCAAGACCCGGGGTAACGCCTTCTATTATCCCTCCTATGCCTCGCCCGTGGGATTCCCCGAACGAGGTCATTTTAAATAATTTACCAAAAGTATTTCCTGCCATTTTTACTCATTTAAAACTATGGTGAACAGGTTGTTATTTATTAAACATCCCGTTTGTAAGCATCCTTTGAATCAAACGGAAGTGACCTCAAAAATAGGGGTTCCGTACTACATGAGCAAAAAAAAGGTGCTCCGCCCCATCGCGAAACACCTTTTAATTGTCTTTTTATGGTTGCAGTTTAACAGTCACAACCTTCACCACAATTACCAGAACTACAGTCATCGCCTACAGCTTCAACCAGTTCCTGCTCTGTGGCTTCGCGAACTTCAAGCACCTGACCGGCAAAATGCAGATCATCTCCGGCCAGGGGATGATTAAAGTCCATTTTCACGGTATCATCTTTAACTTCAAGAACAATTCCATTGAGACGGTTACCATTGGCATCCTGCATAGGTACCATGTTTCCGATGGTCAGTAACGACTCATCAATCTGTCCGTCAACTTCAAAAATATTTTTGGGAAGATCTACAATGGCATTTTCATTAACTTCGCCATATGCTTCGTCTTTCTTCAATTCGAAGTTGAAATTGTCACCTTCTTTAAGACCTTGAAGTTTGTTCTCAAACATTTCGATCATTTTACCGGTGCCAAATACGAATTGCAAGGGATTGCTCTCACCGGTTTCTTCAACCAAATCACCTTCGGCCCCATTGAGACGCAATTGATATGAAAGCGATACAAATTTGTTTTTTGCGATTTCCATTCTGAATTCTTTTTTGATTTTATTAATTATCTGCAAAGTAACACAGATTTTGATACTTATTCAAATTCACATCGATGGATTTTTCATCCATTGCCGGAATTTTACTCGATCAACTGATCGAAATCAATCTCTTCGGGTGTCGATTCGGTCAGTCTTGTGTTCTCACAACGGATGGTCCGGCCCGGGAATTTTTTTATCAGCACATAATTGTGCGTTGCCATGATCACCGTTTTACCCTCTTTGCAAATGGCGTGAAGCAATTCAAGCAGGTCATCGGAGGTATCAGGATCCAGGTTCCCTGTAGGCTCATCGGCAAGGATCAGGTCAGGTTTATTGAGAAGGGCCCGTGCAATGCCAACTCTTTGTTGTTCACCTCCTGAAAGCTGATGGGTCATCTTATAACCCTTATGAACCATATCCACTTTTGAGAGCACATCTCTGACGCGATGGTCCATTTCTTTCTGATTTTTCCAGCCTGTGGCTTTCAGCACGAAGATCAGATTATCATAAACATTCCGGTCGGTAAGAAGCTGAAAATCCTGAAAAACAATTCCCATACGCCGTCTTAAATACGGTAGGTCACGGTTTCTCAGGTTTCTCAAACGGTATCCCGCCGAAAAGCCGTACCCTTCACGAAAAGGCAAGTCGCCGTAAAATGTTTTAAGCAGACTCGATTTTCCACTTCCCACCCGGCCGATCAGGTAAACAAACTCTCCCGGTTTAACGGAAAGCTCAACATCACGAAGAATGATATGTTCGTTCTGACGTACCAGGCCGTCTGAAATTTCGATTATGTTACCGTGGTTGTTGACAACCGGAAGTGCTTCTTTTCCCATGGATAAAATCTTTGTTGGTAAGCTGGTTCTCTATCTTTTGGCCCATTATGGTTTAAACAATAGTTCGTTAAACTTTGTAAAACCCAGGCAAAGGACTTAAGGATTTTGCCCAAATTTATTGGCTTCCGGAAAATAGCAGCTCAAAATTAAACTACAGCGATTTTCTTACATCTTATTCTAACAAAACATGTAAACAACCGAAATTCAATCATATACATTTTTGTTGGTTCTTTGGTTATGTCGCAAAAGAGAGAGCAACTTCTCCTTCCAGCTTCCAGCTTTGAGCTTTGAGCTTCGAGCTTTCGAGCTACTAATATCTAAAAACCTAACGATCTTTTGTATTAATGAATTCGGTTTAAAATTAAAATACTTGCTCTATAATTCAAAAGGAGTTGAGCATAATTCCTTTCTCTCTTCATTATTGTACAGGCAGATGCATGCAAGAGGTTATTTCAAGTCGCCCAGCGCTTTTTTAATCCTTCTCATGGCCTCGGTCAACAATTCATCGCTGCTCGCATACGAAAAGCGAATACAATTTTCACTGCCAAAAGCCGTCCCTGTAACCGTGGCCACATGGGCTTCTTCCAAAAGATAAAAGCTCAGATCGCGAGAATTGGTCATAACTTTATCATGATACGTTTTTCCAAAAAATGCGCTTACATTCGGAAAAAGGTAGAACGCTCCGGGAGGATTATTGTTTTTAAGCCCCGGAATATCATTGGCAAGTTTCACCACCAGTTCACGACGCCTTCTGAAAGCCTCAACCATGGCTCGTGTATCATCAAGGGGACCGTTAACAGCAGCCAGTGCAGCTTTCTGAGAGATGCTGCAAGCCCCGGAGGTATATTGGCCCTGCAGGCGACTGCAAGCCGAAGCGATCCATTCCGGTGCGGCAATATATCCAATCCGCCAACCGGTCATGGCAAAACCCTTTGACACACCATTAACGATCACCACCCTTTCCTTCATCCCCGGCAAAGAAGCCAGTGAATGGTGTACATCTTCATAAACGATGTATTCGTAGATCTCATCGGATATCACAAACACTTGTGGGTGGCGGCCCAATACTTCCGCGAGACCCTCCAGTTCTTTTTCAGAATAAACACTCCCGGTCGGATTACTGGGACTGTTCATCAAAAGCACCTTGGTCTTGGGTGTAATGGCATCCTCAAGCTGTTGGGGTGTTATTTTAAAATCCTGATCAATACCGGCATGAACATAAACAGGGTTCCCTTCGGCCAGACTGACCATAGCAGGGTAGCTGACCCAGTAAGGTGAGGGAACGATCACTTCATCACCAGGATCTACGAGACTATAGATGGCATTGGCCAGGGCCTGTTTTCCGCCCGTGGAAACCACTATCTGTGAAGGCAAATATTCCAGTCCATTATCCCGCCGGAATTTTCGGGCAATGGCTTCCCGTAATTCAGGAATACCGGGAACCGGCGGATAATATGTAAAGTTATCATCGATGGCTTTCCGGGCTGCCTCCTTGACATGTTCGGGGGTGGGAAAATCGGGTTCCCCCACACTCAAATTGATAATGTCATAACCTTTGGACCGGAGTTCCCGGCTCCTCTGTGACATAGCAATGGTTTCAGACTCAGCCAGATTGGCAATACGGTGTGAAAGTTGTTTCATAAAGAATAATTGTACAATAATGGCCCTTGAATTTGGACAAGCTTTAACTCTTCCAATATTTCCGGGATATTTCAAAACCACAAAAATAGATTTTTTTTTGCTACCAACAAGCGGGCCGATTCTCCCGGTCAATGTTCCGCAGACGAAAATATTCATTAACTTTGGACATCAAAATTTTGTTGAACAGGTGAACTTCTTTCCAACCTGACACATCCTAACAGGCATAAATATTTTTCTGAGAGGAGAAGTCAATTAATGGAGGTGTTCATCAGGGGTTAAATATTCTCTTGTCATCAGTATAATCAATAGATCGTTAGATTTTTAACCTATTCATAAATTATTTCCCTTATGAATAAAGTTCAGGTTAACCCCGACTTAGATGAAGTTAAACTTTTGAAAAAAGTTTTTACTGAATCTTAGTCGCTGTCGGAGACAGGGATTATTTGTGAAACGAAGTTCGACGAAGTCAATAATCCTGGTTAGATTAAAGTAACCTAGCCGCGGGGAAGGTGGAAGCTGTTAGCTCTTAGCTGTTAGCTCTTAGCTCTTAGCTCAGTCGCAGGGTCAGTAGTAGCTGAAAACTGAAAGCTGGAAGCTCAAAGCTCGAAGCTCGAAGCTCAAAGCTGAAGAGAAAGGTTGCTCTCTTTTGCGACAGAACCAAAGAACCAACAAAAATGTATAGGATTGAATTTCGGTTGTTTACATATTTTGTTAGATAAAAGTAACCTGGCTGCGGGGAAGCTGGAAGCTGTTAGCTCTTAGCTCAGTCGCAGGGTCAGTAGTAGCTGAAAACTGAAAGCTGGAAGCTCGAAGCTCAAAGCTGAAGAGAAAGGTTGCTCTCTTTTGCGACAGAACCAAAGAACCAACAAAAATGTATAGGATTGAATT
>JAWOCV010000262.1:0-5101 GCA_046483585.1 Marinilabilia sp. | reverse complement strand
GCAAGATTTTTCAATAATTCAGCAAAGTCGCAGGCCTTGCCGGGTGGAGGGATACCATCAAAAAATCCCGGACCGAATACTTCCGGACCGGGATTAACTATGGATTGGTCTGATGCAAGTTTAGTCAACGGGCTTAATGGTAGCAGCCCATCCGCCGCCGCTCTTCATATCGATAGAGAGTTTTGTGCCGTTGTCCAGTTTAATGGTTTCTTTTGTGAAATCGCGGCCGGCACGGTCGGCGTTGATGCCGTCGGCAAAGACGGTGGCTTCATATTCTTTGCCTTCATCGAGAAAGGAAAAGTCCAGTTCAACCTCTCGTCCGTCCCAGTTGGTCATGGCGCCCACATACCAGGTGTCGCCTTTGCGGCGGGCCACGGCCACATGTTCGCCGACCTCACCTGCCAGGGGTACGGTCTCGTCAAAGACCGTGGGCAGGGACGCAATGAATTCGGTGCTCTCGGGCTCGCGCAGGTAATTGGAGGGATTGTCGCAAAGCATGGAAAAAGGCGAATCATAAACCACGTACATGGCCAGCTGATGGCAACGGGTGCCCTGGCTCATGGGATTGCTGTTGATGGCCCGCCAGTTGTGACGGGAGGCGTTGTGCATGGCACCGGGGGTATAATCCATAGGCCCGGCCAGCATCCGGATATAGGGGATGGTGACATCGTATTCAGGCATATTTGTATAATCGGTCCATTTCACCTGCTCAAGACCAAAGACCCCTTCAAAAGTGAGGACATTGGGATAAGTGCGTTGCAGCCCCGTGGGTTTGTAAGCTCCGTGAAACAGAACAAACTGTTCATGTTTGGCGGCTTCGCGCGCAGCACGGTAATAAAAATTGACCATTTTCTGATCGTCACGATCCATGAAATCGATCTTATATCCTTTTACACCCATCTCAGAATACTTTTCAAGCACTTCATCCATCTGACGGTCGAGAGGGAGCCAACCGGCCCATAGGACAATGCCTATGCCTTTTTCTCCGGCGTAATCGACGATCTCCTGAAGATCGATCTCGGGAATGATATTGAGCAGATTGGTGCTTTCGGACCATCCCTCGTCCAGTATCACATACTCCACGTCTTTTTCGGCGGCAAAATCGATGTAATACTTGTAAGTTTCGGTATTGATGCCGGCACGGAAGTCTACGTCATAAATATTCCAGTCGTTCCACCAGTCCCAGGCCACTTTGCCCGGCTTGATCCAGGAAGTGTCCTCAATGCGGGAAGGGGAAGCCAACTTATAGACCAGGTCGTTGTCCAGCAACTCATAATCGTTGCTGCCCACCGCCAATACACGCCAGGGGAAAACACGTTCACCGCTGGTTTTGGCAATGTACCCGGCCCTTTTGGTAACGCGAGATTGCAGGTTGTTGTGTCCGCCCTGTTCTTCTTCCAGCGGATATTCGGCAAATTCGGTATCGAAACCATTGGCGTCATCATTGACTTTGTAAAACATGCCGGGATAATCCTCAAGATCGGCCTCCGTGAGGACAACCGATGAGCCGTTGTTGTTTTTCAGCATCAGGGGCGCAATGATCAGGGAATCGGGTTGGATCTCTGACATCTGCAAAACATCGTAAGTACTTTCAAAAGACGTCTGGTATCGTCCGTAAGGTTGTCTGATGTAAGGAACGAAAACCTCATCAGCCCTGGGGAAGAGAAAACCGGTTGTTTCGTTTTTTACTTTGATCTCCTCATCAAAAAGGGTCACAAAACGATAGGCCATGCCGTCGTTGTAGACCCGGAAAATGACTTTGAAATCACCTTCAAACTCCACATGAAGTTCTTCGTAATCGTTCGGGACCTCCGACTTTTTGTAGAGACCGGTTTCAATGACCCCTTCATTTGATTCACGAGAAACATCTTTCACCTCGGGATCATCGCCCAAAATGCCCTGTTCTTCGAGTTCCATGGAGATGCCTGAAGTCCGGCCAACCGATTCTCCATCCTTTTTTACATCCCAAACAATTTTTTCATCGACCACCACACTCACCTCAAGTGATTCATCGGGTGATGTAATCCGGTGCATGTAGCCATTGCCCTGTTCTGCGGCATAAAGTGATGATGAGCAAAGCAGGGCCATCATCATCCATAGTGTCAATGTTCTTTTCATATCGTTCAGTTATTTCTTAAAATCTGTTTTAGGTTTTATCCCTGGGATGTTTTTACCTCCTGATCCCTTAGAATTCTTCAAAAATAACGGGATTTTTTTAAAAAAACCACGAAACAGACAAGATACACTTTAAAAATGACAATTTATGCATAAGACCCCTTCTACGTTTACACGCCTGATAAAGGAAATAGGGGCCACTCCCCAAAAGCCTCTTCGCTGTCGCCTTTTTAGAAGCTGGCAACCAGGAGACTTTTCGGAGTGGCCCCGGGTTCTATTCCTTAACTATTTTATGGGTTTCCCCATTGATAACCAGAAAATAAACGCCCGGTTTCATACCGGTCATATTTATCGGCCGGCCATTTACAAATCCTTCGCGAACAGCCCGTCCTGACATATCGTAGAGCACAGCGGGGATTTCACTACCGGCTTTCTCCGCTGATAGGAACAGCTGATTTTTTACAGGATTCGGATAAACCATGATCTCATTATCCCGGCCGTCATCTTTAAACCAATCAATAGAAGTATCCGTAACAATTTCAAAATCAGGGAAATCATCATAATTCCATTGTTGATCTAATCCATGAATAAAAAGCGAATATACGCCATCAGGAAGGTCAGCCGTTTCAACCAGGTAGGTGTTCTCCCCTTCCGATGCATCGATTTTCACCCGGTTTTCGGTTAAATCTTCTTCCTCTGTAACGGGATAATAAAATACAGACCCGGGAACTGTCATCTCAAAGACCATCTCAAAGCCCTCCTCCCGGGATACTTCCATCATTTCTTCCGACGGAGATATGAGAGAAAACGGCATATTCCGGACAACAGAAAAAGAGCCGGATTCTACATTAATCTCAGGATTGCTTACATCCGATAACCGTATTTTAACACTTTCGCCTACCATTTCTCTTGCTGCTTTCCTATAGATGGAGTTATGACCTCCTTTACTATAGCCACCAGAGCTTTCTATCTCTTGATAAGTGGACCAGGTTTCTCCATTGTCAAGGGTGTATTCAATCCTGACCTTTTCTACTCCCAGCGAATTCCACCGGATCAACATTTCATATTCATAATATAGGATGGCCCCACTTTGCGGGCTTTCCAGAGACAAAAGCTTCTCTTTCCCGTTAACAATTTCAAATTCATGCGTATAAACCTCCCTGACATCATGATCATCATTCCATGAAAATTCATTATACTCAAAACGTACGCGGTAATTTCCCGATGGAATAAAATTGTTAAGCGTGCATGACAACTCATTTTCATAGTCTTCTTCAGACAAATCATCTATTTTATACTCCTCCCCTGTATCAGTATTTTCCAGGTAAACCTGTACATTTTTATCCACGCACGAGAAGGAAACATCACACAAAAGTTCAAATTCATCGGTAACGTTAACCTGCCCGCCTTCATCAACATTCGTCAGTTGTACCTGAAGAGGCTGGCACCAGGATGTGAAACCACCCGGCATACTCCAATCCGAAAATCCACCATCACTGCACTCCGATCTCACATAAACCTCATAGTCGGTGTTAGCTTCCAGCCCTGAAAGAACGGCAAATGAAGTTTCCTCGGGCATCAGGGTCTCACCCTCTTCATCCGGGTCAAAACCTTCAGGTCCGTAGACAACCTCCCATTTCTGAGCGTCACCGTTCTCCTGCCACGTCAATTCAACTTCATCATAAGCGATGGCATCAATCGTAAGCCGGGAAGGTTTACGGCAGACAGGAATTTCTTCAACAGTAACCTGGTCGATATTAACCCTATGCTGGTTGGATTCTTTATCCGCCAGATAAAAAGCAATTCTCCCGTCGGTATCCCCGGAATAATCATCAAAGTAGACAACATGTTCTGTGAGATGGTCACTATTGGTCTGATCTATGAGAAATTCCTCATGGGGAATAAATTCTCCCGCGGGGGTGTAAACACCAACCTGCAAAATCACATCTCCATTGAGCCAGGAGGATTTAAATGCAGAAAAACTCACGCTCAAATCTGTGAGAGTGGCATTTAATTCAGGCAGGGCAGCAAAGACTGAGTTGTCAACATCAGTGAAAGCGTTTCCATAATTCATCATAAGCAAGGAAGCATTATATTCTTCTACTTCCACCACTTGATCATAGTTTGTTGTTTCTTCGGAGGGGGCAAGCCAGCAAACAGGCATTTGTGAACCAGGTGTATTTGTGAAATCAGTACTGTACGGGATTTCAGCCATATTGCCGTCACATCCGGCAGAATAGGTTCCACTGATAATATCGCTCCCGCCGTCCTCTTCACAATTTGAACTCACGTTAAACTGATACCAGGTGTTTTTATTCAGGTCTTCGAACAAATAGCTGGTTTCGGTCAGGTCTTCAACGAGCGTTCCTTCGCCTTCCTCAAAGCCAAAATCTCCCCACTCGATATTCCAAAGAGCGGCATCTCCTGTTTCGTCCCAGGACAACTCGGCTGAAGTTTCAGAAACCTCTTCTATATTAAGATTCTCAGGAGCCGGACACTTTTCTTCAGTTATAAATGAGGTGGGACCGGTCCATTCAGATGTATTTCCATCCGGGCCAATTGACCTCACATAAAAATCATAATATGTTTCCGGTTCCAGGTCCACCAATTCAAAGGCGTTATTCTCCGTAGAAAAAGAAGTTCCTTCTTCTTCCGGATCGAAACCCGGTTGACCTATACTTACTTCCCATTCAGAAGCTGCTCCAAACTCATCCCAGGAAATAAAAGATGAGCTGTCTTTTATTTCATCAACACGAAGATTGCCCGGGGCCGGAGAACCGGATACTTCATCAATCTCTACCTCATCCATTGCAAAGGAGAGACTATTATCCGCTGGTGATATAATTTTTAGAGCTATATAGTTATGGGTTTCCGGAATCTCCTCAAACAGCATTGCTATGTCATTCCATTCCGAACCCAAATCCAACAAATCAATTTCCTTAACGGATACAAAAGAGCTGCCATCCTCCGGCGAAGCCATTGTCCC
>JAWOCV010000246.1:0-8781 GCA_046483585.1 Marinilabilia sp. | reverse complement strand
CTGGTCCCGATGTCATTGACATTAATTTTGGTTGTCCGGTGAAAAAGATCGCCAATAAGGGGGCCGGCGCAGGAATGCTACGCGATATTCCAAAAATGATAGCGATCACAGAGGCTGTTGTCAGGGCTGTAAAGACGCCCGTTACGGTTAAAACCCGGCTGGGCTGGGATGAATCGTCCAAAAACATTGTGGATGTGGCTGAACGGCTTCAGGATACGGGCATTGAGGCTCTGACCATTCACGGTCGTACAAGGGCGCAAATGTATTCGGGTCAGGCTGACTGGACGCTTATAGGAGAGGTGAAAAATAATCCCCGGATGACCATTCCCATCATTGGCAACGGTGATATCAACACCCCTGAAAAAGCCCGGGAGTATTTTGACCGCTATGGGGTGGATGCCCTTATGATCGGCCGTCCTGCGATCGGCCGCCCGTGGATATTCAGGGAGGTTCGTCATTATCTCGACACAGGGCAGATGCTTCCGGCTCCAACCATCCCCGAACATGTGGAGATGATACGTGAACAGGTGAACAAGACTGTGGAATGGCTTGGCGAAAGACGGGGCATTTTGCATTCACGACGCCATCTGGCGATCACTTTTAAGGGACTTGAGCATTTCAGACCGTTGAAAATAAAAATGCTCAGGACGGAAGATATTCATGAACTCAATGCCATTCTGGATGATATCGCCGAAAAATGGGCTGGTCATTCATCGCCCTGTTCTGAATAGTAACGTTTAACAATTACCCTTACAGGATACCAGGCCGCTAATAGTCCCACCAGTGAAACGCTGAAATAGACAAGCACCAGGTCGATCCATTGGAGGGCTACAGGGTAAGCCTCAACGACGAAAGCGCCCTCACCCTGAAAACGGAGCAATCCAAATTGTTGCTGGATCCACACAAGTAATGCGCCCAGCAATACGCCAACCGTGACGCCTGCAAGCGAAATCAGCCAGCCTTCCACCAGGAAGATTTTGTTGATAAGACGCCGGTCGGCCCCCATGCTTCGAAAGGTCCCTATGCTTTCACGTTTTTCAAAGATCAGTAACGAGAGGGTTCCGATCACATTGAAGGTAGCGATGATCAGAATGAATAGCAGGATCAGATAAGCCATGAATTTTTCGACCCGCATGAGCCTGTAAAATGTGGCATGTTGTTCCTGCCGGTCCTGAACCTTAAAATGCTCTCCAAGAAGTTCTGAAAGGGACTTTTTGACCTTTCCTGTTTTGACACCTTCTTTGAGAGAAATTCCCAGGGACGAGACGGTCTCGTCACCATATTCAAATAAGTAGCGGGCCTGATCAATGTTGATCACCAGATATTTTGAATCGTATTCTATCTGCCTTACAGCAAACATCCCTGAAGGGTGTAAATATTCTTTTTTGAATGAATTATCCGGACGCATCATATTGACTTGCCCGACCCTTTTGGGAGCATATAGAATGAGAGGCCTGACAAAATTGAGCCGGACGTTTAACTGGTCAGCCAGCACATAGCCGATCACACCGTGATTGTCTGAGCCATCTTTTAGTTTGTATTCCCCTTCCACGATGATGGAATCGATGCCTGAGACCGATGCAAAATTTTCGTCAACCCCCATGACCTCTGCCGGCACTTGCCGTTTATTTGCCCGGAGGAGGGCCTGACCTTCGAGGATCTCGGTAAGATCTTCCACCCCCTCTGTGTCATATATTTCCTGATAAGGGATGGTATCGGTGTTGAAAACTTTCCCCGCAGCGGGAGTTACTTTCAACTCGGGGTCGAATGACCCGTACAGTGAACCGATCAATCCATGCAGACCATTAAATACCGAAAGAACCACCACCAGGGCCAGAGATCCCACCAAAACCCCTGCCACCGAGATCATGGATACCACGTTGATGACATTCTGGGATTTCTTGGCGAACAAATATCTTAATGCTATGCGAAGGGCCAGCTTCATATTTTTCCGTTGTTTTTCATGGCTTTAACGATAAGTCCGGTTCCTTCCTGATGACTCATTTTCGTGTCAAGGTAGTTAAGCACACAGGCAACGGGCCATGCCAGCAGGTAATAGAAAGGGAGCAAAAGGAAAAAGAGATGACTGGCATTGAGCATGACTATGGGTGCCTTCATGGAAAGCTTCCATGCGATATGGCCCGGTTTTCCGTAACTATAACGGCACTCCACTGTTTCAAAACCGGCGTCTTTTAATTTTTCGGAAATGTCCTCCGGGCTGTAGCCATCCCGGACATGCTCATCGATGAAGCCTGAAATGCCGTCCTGACTGTGTTCGTGTGTATCCGATCCCCCCTTGTCGGAGGGGGTGGAGATTAATAGCATTCCTCCCGGAATAAGACTTTCATAAAAATTGCGAAAAACCTGCCGGTCCTCTTCAATATGTTCCATGACGTCAACAGAAAGGATCAGATCGTAAGTAGCAGGCTCCATAAATTTGGTCAGGTCTGCTTTACGGAAGGTGATTCGCCCTCCCAGACCGATCTTGTTGAAGAAACGATTGCAGTCTTCAATCTGATCCTCTTTTACATCCACGCCTGTGATGCGATAATCGGCTCCCAGTTTTGACATGGACCAGCTGTATTGGCCAAATCCCGAACCGGCATCCAGAATATCGGCTACGGATCCCCGGGCGGAGGCCCATGATTTCAATTCGTTGCGGATATGCCATGCTCGCAAAAGCAAAAGATTCAGCAGGCGATAAAATAGAAGACGTAAACCTGGCGTAGCATTGAAAATGCGTCCCAGGGATCGTTTTATCGGGTCATATTGCATGGCTATTATTCGTTGAGGAGTCGGTCAATGTTGTCTATGTAATCGAGACTGTCATCAATAAAAAACTCAAGTTCGGGAATTATCCGTAACTGCTTTCCGGCTCGCTGCCCCAGTGTATATCTGATTTGTGAATTGTGTTCCCTGATGTGATTGAAGACTTCCTCTTTCCTGGCCGGCGGAAAGATGCTCAGGTATATCCTGGCAATGGCCATATCAGGGGTGACTCGCACCACTGTTACCGACACCATAGATCCAAGAGTCAATTCTTTCACTTCTCGCTGAAACATCTCGCTTATGTCTCTCTGGATGAGACGGCCTATTTTCTTCTGACGGGTCGTGTCCATAACAGTTGAAATTTTCTGCACGAAGTTAGGGAAAATTATACAAAAAAGGATCTCATTCGGAGGAAGGCCTTACCGGGTGGATCTTTTTTGCTCAACTCAGCCGTCAGCGAACCATTGCCCCGCAATGACCTGCAATATTGTCTGTTTCTGAAGTACTCAGATTGAAAACACCGTGACTTATTTTTCAGGTCTCTAACCCGGATTATTGACTTCGTCGAACTTCGTTTCATAAGGGAAATAATTTTAGGAATAGTTCAGGCTAAAAAAATTTTATATATTGCATACACAATGGATCGTTAGATATTAGTAGCTCAGTCGCAGAGTCAGTAGTCAGTAGTAGCTGAAAGCTCGAAGCTCGAAGCTCAAAGTTGGAAGGAAAAGTTGCTCTCTCTTTTGCGACATAACCAAAGAACCAACAAAATTAGTTAAACATCATATTTTAAATGACCTAGGGTTTTTGTTAGATAAAAAATGAAAGTAATTTACAGGCAGGAGGCAGTAGTTGCTCGAAGCTCAAAGCTGGAAGGGAAAATTGCTCTCTTTTTTGAAATAACCAATTGACAAAATAATTCCTGCAAAAGTTCATCGGACCATTGGTACCATAATATTTGGGTTTTGTATTGGTTCTTCAGGCAAAATGAGAGATCTTTTGTGACCCCGCAAAATCCAGAGTTCCTTATGAAGCAGAAAATCACGTGATAACGAAAATTCAATCCCATGAAGACATTCAAGCCCATACTTTTATCCATTGCCGTAACAGTTTTGTCGGCGACAGCGTATATCTTTATTCGTCCTTTCAGACAAAAGCATGAAGGCCGGAAGGTGAACAAAAGTTCTGATGTGGGGCGTTCTTCGGAAGCATCGCAGGGGCAGACATTGTACAGAACCCCCGGAATCAAAAGACTGGAATTAAAAGATGTTCCGGCAGGCATATCGCCCCTGACCATAAATGATTGTTTCACCGGAGAAGCAATGGTTGTTCCCGGTGAACAGGACAAGTACAGCGTACAGGTTGTGGATGACGAAGGTCATTTTGTGGGGCGGATTGGGAAGAACCGGAGGCTAAGTAATTCTTTGTCGGCCTGGCACGGCGGAAGAATTTTTATTTTTGGAAAAATGGACAGGAACGGAGACGATCAGGTTCCCGGGATAACCGTTTTCATCCCCGCCGGATTGGATGATGATCAGATTGCCCGGTTAAGTGATGTTTTTGAAAAACTCCGCAAACGCCGTGATATTCTGAACACCCCGGTTATTTCCTCACAAGAATACCTGGAAGTCCTGGATGATCACAAGTTTATTTCTTCGGTAATATTAGAACTGGACATCGTTGATGAAGTTGATGTTTCCCTGTCCAAACGGATTATTCCGGCTCTGTCTAAACAGCTTGAAGAGGAAGAAGACTGGGACGGGCTTATCAAACTTGAACAACATTCCGATCTGATCGACGAGTTAAGTGAAAGGTTCGCCGGTACGACTTATCGTCGCATCAGTAAAGCAAAAAAGACCAAAGGCGTAAAAAAATAGACGGTTTTGAATGATCAGATGCCGGTATTACCGGCTGAATTTCTTTTGCAATTGCTTATTACAATAATCAGTTAAACCTTTGTGATGTCTTGTACATCGGCTGTTTGAAGATCTGAGTGCTTGTCATATTAGATCACAGGGTATCAGTATTATACCAATTATCTAACGATCTATTGTCATTAAGCTTCCAGATGATTGTTAAAAGCTTGCGTGCAGACTTCACTTTCGGCTTTACTTGTGAGTTTCTTTATCGCCTTTTTGAGGTTGTAAACGGCTCGTCCCAGTTCTTCATCCGGTGCTGACTGGTAAAGTCCGTCGGTAATGTCGAAAAGCGATCTTAGAGCATTTTCAAGGATGGGTCTGGTTTCCCGGACCGATATTTCTTTAAATGCGCCAATCTTTTTTTCTTCACTCAATGCTTCAAAGTCTGACTGGGCTCTGACCAGTTCGTCAAACCACTCCGATGCGCCCAGTTGGTCGATGGTTTCCAGATGATGATTATCCAGTTCCCTGATCAAAGTTGGCAAACACGTAGTCTGCCGTTGATAACCATCGCTTTGGCTTACCCATGCATGTTTCTGGAGAACTGAAAGTAATTCGGCTCCAAGAATATTGTGTTTTTGAGAGGCTCGATGACAACTGGCCTCTATATAGCGGTAAAAAGCAATGTAGGCCTCATCACGCTTGCTGGACTGAAGGGTTTTTCTTTCCATTACGCAGCTGATTACACGGCGCCGGAATGTTTCTTCATAACATGCCAGACTGTCCCTGACATCTTCAATAAAAGGTTCCAGTTTCGGACGGTGAAGATGACATGTATCATATACATGCAGGGCTATCCTGGCAAGGTCGTAAAGGTCGAATGACAATAGTTGTGAAAAATTCAGTGACTTAAGCATATAAATGGGTTTTAGGATTCGTTTTTCATATCAATAGCCCGTTGATCTTTTCAATAGATCGTTAGATTTTCAGATGTTAGTAGCTCAGTTGCAGAGTCAGTAGTAGCTCAAAGCTGAAAGCTGAAAGCTCGAAGCTGGAGAGAAAGGTTGCTCTCTTTTGCGACATAACCAAAGAACCAACAAAATTAGTTAAACATCATATTTTAAATGACTTAGGGTTATTGTTAGATAAAAGTAACCTAGCCGCGGGGAAGCTCTTAGCTGTTAGCTGTTAGCTCTTAGCTCTTAGCTCAGTCGCAGGGTCAGTAGTAGCTGAATGCTCAAAGCTCGAAGCTCGAAGCTCGAAGCTGGAGAGAAAGGTTGCTCTCTTTTGCGACATAACTAAAGAACCAACAAAAATGTATATGATTGAATTTCGGTTGTTTACATATTTTGTTAGATAAAAGATGTTAGAAAATCCATATAATGCTGATATACTGTGATTTAACTTAAGAAACTCCGAAATTTTAAACAACTGGATTACAAGGCATTACAAAAGTTTAACGGACTATTGTGTTAAAATACGGATTATCAACATTAATGAATTATCTTAAACCTAACGATCTATTGATCACAGGGGCATCACTGAAATTGTACGGTCCCTGATTTTGTTGTGTTTTAATATTTACGTGATCTTTTCAATCAAGGTTTCAAATTATTTTTCGGGGTAGCAAAGATTTAAAAACCGCACTTGTTCAGGTTTTCGACTCTACCTCAGCTTGATGCTTAAATTCTCTTTAAAAATTAGGGTATTATGGTATCGAACCGATAAAAATAAGTTAACTTGCGCCCAATTAAATATTGACAAGAACACAGCGGTCCTGAATAGTGATAGAACGGTTCATTACCCCTCCCGACCAGGGGGGCTTCGTTGCCTTCCGGCATTTTTAGCTTCCGCACAAAACATTACACAATGACAAATTTTCATCCCCATACCTTCCATGTGCCGGTTATGGGCATTGGATATACCATAGATAGTCCCCTGAAACTGGCCCACCTTGGCATTACATCCGTCGTATCACTGGTTGATGACATGCTGATGGAGAAAATGCGTGAATTTCATACCCGTAAGGCGGGGCTTCCATTTAAGGGAATAACTGCCCGGATGGACGATTTCAGAGCTGAACGTATTACAGCTTTTCTGGATATGATGGATGCTATGGTGAAACAAAAGGTCGAAACTTTGAAAAGTTCCCTCCAGAGTAATTCCGGGGAGGCCTGGAAGTATTTTGAGCTTTTGCCTGACACTTCATTATTGAAAAAGAAATTTTTAACTCTCCGTCAGCATGTTACTGTTAAGGAGTTGAGAGGTTGGATGCACGACAATATCTGGCCCGGTCAGATTGATGTCAACATCATGACCAAGCTGGACAAGGAGAATTATCAGAACAATGAGAAACTGCCGGTTGCTTACAATGATGCTCATGCTGCCCTCCGGGGGTTTGCCAAAAGTAACCTGACTTCCTCATTGGTGCTCTCAGCCGGGATGAATCCCCGTTTATTTAGTTATCTGGAGGAGTGGGACGATTTCTATCCCGATGAAACGGGATACCTCCGGAAAAAGGTAACACTTAAAGTGAGCGATTACCGTTCGGCCCTGGTGCAGGGAAAGATGCTCGCCAAGAAAGGCATATGGGTTTCGGAATATCGTATTGAATCGGGGCTTAATTGTGGCGGGCATGCATTTGCCACTCAGGGAAACCTGATGGGACCGGTTCTTGAAGAATTCAAAAAGAACAGGGAGAGCCTGATAACAACCCAGTTTGAAACGTTACAGCAGGCCCTTGCCGGAAAGAACCGGACGTGCCCGGAACTCCCGCCTCAGCTCAGAATTAGTGCACAAGGGGGGGTAGGGACTTCCGCCGAGCATGAGTTTCTCCTGGACCACTACGGGATGGATTCTGTGGGATGGGGAACCCCCTTTATGCTTGTGCCGGAAGCCGTCAGTATTGACCGGGGCACCATCGGCCGCCTTTCCCTGGCCAGGGAAAAAGACCTTTATCTCAGCAACATTTCCCCGCTTGGCGTTCCGTTCAATAACTTAAAGGGCAACACCAAGGACGTAGAAAAGGATCAGAAAATAAGGGATGATGTCCCAGGCAGCAGTTGTATCAAGCATTATTGTTCGCTCAATAAGGAATTCAGCGACAAACCTGTCTGTACTGCCTCAAGGGGGTATCAGCGAAAAAAACTGGCTTCACTGGAGCGGTCTTCTTTTTTCTCCGCAAATGATTTCCGGGAAGCAAAAGAGAGTATAACAGAAAAATCCTGTATTTGCGTGGGTCTGGGTACCTCAGCCCTGCTTGCCAATAACATAGACACATCCCTTGAAGGCTCAGGGGTCTCGGTTTGTCCCGGGCCCAATATGGCCTATTTTTCCAGGGAGGTTTCGCTGAAGGAGATGATGGGTCATATTTACGGGACGCAAAACATCATGGAACGCAACGACCGCCCCAATATGTTCATCCGTGAATTGGAGCTGTATGTCGATTTTCTGGAAAACAAAATTCAGACAACAGATTCTGATAGCCGGGAAAGTGCCAAACTTGTGACTTTCGGTAAGGCTTTGGAGCAGGGGGTTGAATATTACAGGAATTTGTTTTCAGAGCACTTCAGTACTTCTGAAGGTCCGGATGCCAAAATATTGCAACGACTCGAGCAACTTGAAATGCAGATCAAGGGTATTGAAGAACGTTTGCGTTGTGAAAGTTCTCTTATTTGAAGCTTTTTCCGGCCAGACCGGTTCCGCTTAGTTTCCGGTAAAGGTCCAGGGCATAAACATCTGTCATGCCCGAGATAAAGTCTATAACGGTTTGAATCCTGAGATGAACAGGGGCCTGTTCCGGTACTTTGTATTGCGAGGGAATGAACGGAAGCAGAAGACCGGAGTAATAACGACCGGGTGAAAGAACGGCTTCAATGAATTCATTCAATAGCGTGCCCAATATTTTGAATCCGGCTATTTCAATTTCCACTACCGAGGGATGCTTGTAAATCCGCCGCGCACCCGTTTCAGCACATTTTCTCATAGCGTCATGCATGACCCCGTTCAGACGTTCTGTTAGATCGCCACTGAAATTTCCGGCAAGAATATCATCATGGTTTTTAATGAAAATATCTGTGCAGGCATTTACCAGCTTTCCGATCACACCCGCCCGCAGGTAGGCGATCTGTTCATTGGTATCCGTTACTTCATG
>JAWOCV010000164.1:0-3289 GCA_046483585.1 Marinilabilia sp. | reverse complement strand
TAAGCACTGACATCGCCAAGCCCGAGATCATCGGCATAGATGATCAGAATATTGGGCCGTTGATCTACGTCCTTGTCTTTTGCCGTCTGACAACCGGAAAAAACAAGAACCGCAATGACCATAAACAACATGAATTTTTTCATAATAAAAGGTTTTTAACCCAACCTGAACAATTCATAAATGATCTATTTCGAGAATTCATGAATTAATCAGGTTAATAAAACTTACTTCAAAGGTCTGATAACAAATCCATATTCATAAGACTTATCTGTAAGGCGATACTGTTCATGTGTTGTTGCCCCCCAGCTGTTATCACCTCCAACACCCATCTGTTTCAGGTCAACATCCACGGAAGTAAGATCGCGTGATTTCACGTCATAGGTGTGACGCTGAACATCTTCAATATCTATACCTTCCGGGTATTTTCCATTGGAACGGTAAATCGATTCAAAATCCTCAAGAACATTATGATGGGCTGAAACTTCAAGCAGCTTCCTGCCTTCAAACATCAATCCATCCCCTTCAGCATCGGAAATTTTCATCCAACGCACATCGCTCTTATTCCCGTTTTCCTGAGGTCTCAGGTAAGGATGATACTGTTCAGAAACAGAACCACTGTACAATCCTACAAATGCACCTGTCTTTCGATCCTGGTAGGATTCTTGAGGTCCACGGCCGAACCATGTCATCTGGTCAAACTCACGTGGCATATGCAGCACCATGCCCATGCGGGGAATCTCCGGGATATCACCCTCAGCCATTTGAAATTGATTGTCCACTTCCACCTCTTTGTTACCTTTCACCAGATAGGTACTGGTATAATTTCCTATTATATTCATTTCTTCATCTCTCAAGTCAAAATTGAAAGTCAGCCTGACTTTATCATTTCCCTGCTCTTCAATATTAAACTGAGTCACTTCCCTGGTATCTCCGGCTTCCCGCCATATTTTTGACCGGTCGGGCATGCCATTTCCAAAATCATTATCGGTTGGAGCGCGCCAGAAGGAAGGTTCGGGACCTTTTTTAAGTAATTGTTTTCCATCAGACAAGAAGCTGATCATTTCACCTCTTTCGATGTCGAATGCCACTTCAAAGGATTCACCTTTTATTGTCAATTCATCCCCATCCTTTTGGTGACTTAATGTGCCTGATTCGCTTGTTTCTTTGGTTTCGGCTTGAGACACCGGCAATTGAAACTGTTCTGCAGCAAGGCAGGTGCCGGCCGGCACCAATCCATCGTTCTGTTTAAGTCTGGCATAAATATTAAGAAAGTATTCCGTTTCCGGTTCCGGTTCAAAGGTCATATCAACCGCAACATCTTTCAACTCTCCGGGAAGGAGGAAGAGATCATCAAACTTACCCGATGAAACCGTTTCACCATTCCCTTCAATTTTCCATTCGAAATCAAACCGATCCGTATTCAGAAAAACATATTTATTTTCAATCCCGATAACACCTTCATTAAGATTAACCGGGCGGAATTTAATGTGTTGATACACCTTTTTTACCTCTTCCAGAGCAGGATGAGGCTCTCTGACAGGATCTACCAGACCGTTGAGGCAAAAATTGCCATCCGAGGGCACTGTATCGGGGCCAAAATCACCGCCATAAGCCCAGTATTCTTCACCTTCCTCATTTTCTGTAAGCAATCCCTGATCAACCCAGTCCCAGATAAAGCCACCCTGCATCACATCATGAGATTCAATTACATCCCAATAGTCCTGAAGATTTCCTACGCTATTGCCCATGGCGTGGGCATACTCACACTGAATAAGTGGTTTGCTGCCATCTTCTTCGGCATAGCGCTCCATCCGTGAAATTCTTGCATACATAGGAGCAAATATGTCGGTATTGCGGCCGCCATGTGCTTGTTCGTACTGAACCGGACGAGTATCGTCCTGAGCTTTCAGGTAGTCGAAGGTGGCATCGAAATTCACACCGTTGCCTGCCTCATTCCCAAGTGACCAGATGATAACAGAGGGCTGGTTTTTACTCCGCTCAAACATATTACGGGTCCGGTAGAGATGAGCCTCTTTCCATTCAGGATCTTTGGCAAGCGACTCTTCGTCATAACCCATGCCGTGGGATTCTATGTTGGCTTCATCCACAACATATAACCCGTAACGATTGCACAGTTCGTACCACCGTTCAGGCTGTGGATAGTGGGAATGGCGGACTGCATTGATGTTGTGTTCTTTCATGGTCCTGATGTCTTTCAGCATAGTTTCCTCATCCACCACATGCCCTTTGACATCATGATGCTCATGAAGGTTCACCCCTTTCAAATAAACATATTCTCCGTTTACAAGAAGGGTATTTCCTTTTACTTCAACATTGCGAAAGCCTACATCCTGGCGAATAACCTCCAGCGTTTCTCCGTCCTTATCTCTTAACAACATTAAAAGATTGTAAAGATTAGGGGCTTCAGCAGACCAGGGCTTTACATCAGAGAATTCCGAATTATAACGAAATGTTTTGCTGGTCACCTCACGGGTCGTATTCATAAGTTCACCGGAATCATCTGAAAGCGTAATCTCCAGCTCAACCGGGTTGGATTCACTGGCCTTCAGAACTTCTGCTTCCAGATTCAGCACGCCGGTTGTATAATCATCTGCCAGTCCGCCATTAACCCGAAAATCGCGTATGTGTTGCTGATCACGGGCCATCAGGAAAACATCACGGGTAATTCCTCCCAAACGCCACATGTCCTGATCTTCAAGATAACTGCCATCGCTCCATTTATACACTTCCACAGCCAGGGTGTTATCGCCGGGTTTAAGATATTGGGTGATATTGAACTCAGCGGGTGTTTTGCTATCCTGACTATAGCCCACTTTCTGCCCATTCACCCATACATACATCGCCGAACTAACGGCCCCGAAATGCAGAAATATCTCTTTTCCATCCCAGTCACCCGGAATATCAAAAGAGCGTTTGTAGGAAGCTACCGGATTGTAATTATCCTGAATAACCGGGGGATTCATGGCAAATGGATAACCAATATTCACATAAATAGGATACGTGTGACCATGCATTTCATAATTGGCAGGTACAGGAATGGTGCCCCACTCCCGTGTATCAAAATCATCCTTAAAGAAGTAAAAGGGACGTTCCGATGGATTCTGAGACAAATGAAACAACCATTCCCCATTGAGGGATTTTAACAGGGAAGAAGCCCATTTATTATCGGCATCAACTTCCGAAACATCACCAAATGGCACAAACCAGGAACGGGGAGTCTCTTTGTTAATTTCACGCACCTGTGGATTTTCCCAGTCCGAAGGCGTTT